>JBKPPU010000207.1:0-58747 GCA_046733695.1 Acidobacteriota bacterium | reverse complement strand
GGCCACGTAGAACCGCAAGGCAGGTGGGCACGCCTGTATCGAGTGTAATGTTGAGGAGAGTGACCGAGAAGCCTACACGCTCGAAGCGTGTCACCAGATCACGATTCGCCTGGCTCAGAGATTCGATTCTTATCTGTGGATGAGATATCTGTGCCTGCCACGTAATCATCACGGCGTCACGCTCAATAACCTCGCAAATGGAGTTCAACGCCGCCTCGTAAACGCTACAGTGGCAGGAAAGTCCGGTAGAAATAGGCTGGACGATTGGCGAGTCGCCAGTTCCCAAATAGTAGATGTAAGGAACGAACACCATCGCGGCTGGAACGTGGATCGTATCGCCGCTCAGCGGATCGAGTGTCGGTACCCAGCGGACGGGCGTGGACTCGTCGAAAGGCACCCATGGGAAGCCTGGTTCTGCATACTGATCTGCACTAAAAAGCGCAAAGTCTTTCGGATCGACGCAGGCGAATGAAGCTCGATCGAAGGAGACCAGAGGCATTTGCTCGGTGTCGAATTGCGCTGAGCAATAGCGCTCCACCGCCTCGCCAATCGCTTTGGCAGCCGCGGTTTCACGGTTAGAGGAAACGCCGCCAGTGTTACCGAAATTTTGCTCGGACTGTAACGCGCTCGTGTCACACGCACGAGCCGCGAACCCGAAAAAATCCGGATCTCCCGGATCTCTCGGCACTAGTTCGAGTAGTTCGATGACCCCTACCCGCTTGTCCACGAGGCTATCGAGTACGTCATTGAGACGACGAAAATTGACCGCCGAGCTCATCTTGATTCGTTCCAGTGCATGAACAGATTCCGGTGGGGGGTCGAAGCCGTGCGCCGGTGCAGCGTGCTGCATACCGCGCAACGAGGAACCTTAAGCACACGCCGAGCTGTGAGCTCAGGACCGATGAGATTGACTTCGATCAATGTTCCCACCACCCTGGGTGGAGCCCAGGCACCGTAAAAGCGACTCAATTCGATTGCCGCAAGATCACCCAGCACAGACGCCATGGAGGGATGAAACCCGTTTACCGCTTGACCCTCGAAGCTCAGCGACTCCGGCGACCGCTCGACTTTCGGATCGGCCAAGTGCGAATTCTGCCGCGCGCGCAAACATTCAAAGCACGCCGTTTCTCCAGGCACAACGAGGGGACCAACGTAACCAAAGAGATCCTGCAGTACCACCGGCAGAAAATGGCGGTTATGGCGGACACAGAAATCGTTCCACTCGCGCATAAGGTGAAGCCCGCCGAAATCCGACGTAGCCACCAGACAATCTAACTCTTCCGGATCAACCTGCTTCCGCCAGTGCGTATATTCTGTCGGCGGAGGAAGCGGCCACGCTTCTGGACGAATCTGGCCCTGCTCGTTGAGTAGCCGCAGATTACAGAGGAAGGGATAGTGAACGACCTCGACGTTCCGCGTGCCGTCGGCGTTTAGCGCTTCGGCCAACCGCCGGGAGATCCAGTTCACACCGATGATGGTAATTCGTCGACTGCTCAGCCGCTCCCTCACCTGGGCCGAGCGCAAATCGAAGTGCCAGTAAAAAACATCCAGACTGTCCTCAGGCAGCGACGTAGCTTCGCTACCATTATCCGTAACGAGGATTCGACGCATCTGGAGTTTCGTTATCAACTCGCGAATTGCTTCACGATCAGGTGCGGCAAAAGCGCTGCAGAGAAGTTCTGAGTCGGCCCCTTTCGCAGCCTCGCCGAGCAGTTTCACCACAATCTCGGCAGCTCGCTCTCCAACTATCTTGATGGTGGCTCGCCCTCGTTTAACAATGATGCCGCCGGAAAACTCGATCAATTGGGCCGGCAACGCCCGCAGCTTCGTCTCGTTTGTCATCCGTCCAATCCCTTAAACGACACTTCTCCGCCGGCGCGACTATCAAAGGCGCGCTGGGTCAATCCGCAAAAGCCACGCGCTACTTTGTTGTCTCGCGAGCGTTCAATTGTCGACGGAAGTTCTTACCGAGCGCAGATCACGCAACCCAGCGCACTGGATTGATTCCCGCAACCGCAGTGCAGCAGCAACAGGGCGTGCAACAACACTTAATGTCGCCTATCTTCACGAGCCCTTCTGGCGTGCGAATATCTGCATGGAAAGCATCCTGGATGGATGTCAGATCCTCAACACTTAGATTTAGATCTTGCGGTGACTTCTTAACGGTTCCGACGCCTGCAAGATCAAGAAGATCTTCTTTGGTAAGCTTAGCCGCTGCCGGTGTCAGCAGTTTCGCGTGCTCAGGATCCACCATCTTAAAAATCGGCGTGTCCAAGGGGAGTTCGCCACTTAAGGCCCCCTCGGTTGCCCCAGTCCCTGGTTCCCCTCCGCCGAGGGCGGCGCGCAATACATCCAACACGAGATTCGGATTTCCCAGAACAGCATCACGCAAATTCGAAAGCGTGACTTCGTCAGGCCCCCCTGGGACTTCCTTAACAATCATTACCTGAAAACGTGTTGCCATAAGACTTTCTCCCTTGAGCGGGACTACCACAGGTCCAATCCTAGTGAACTCGGTAGCGAGGCAGAATTGGTTTCAATGTTTAATCGGGGTTGTCACTGGTACAAGCGCTTGCTTCGCCAAGAGCGATATTCGAAAACCGTCGCGAGGTATCCTATGGAATTCGGCGGCAATCTATCCCAGGCGCGGAACCGAGTCAATAAAAAACTTCCAAAATATCTCGGAAAGATTCGCGACCGCTTAGCACGGCGCACAAATCTGTCAGAACGGCACTATCGCCGGCTGCCGGCCTATCGTTTTTCGGTACCCCGAATAAGCACGAGCGAATACTCTGTGCAGGTTGTGGTATTCACGCATGAACTCATCACGGGGAAGGAAAGTTTGCGTCACTGGGTGCTGCAGATCGAACAGCGTCCAGTTGGGTCTCCCAGTTACTTGACGTTCTACAACCTCATTAAACGAGGATAGCGCGGAGGTGCCTGGCAAGGGCGTCAGAATTGTAAAAGACGGATACTCAATTTTATTGCGTTCAATAAACCGGATGACGCGGTGAAAGTCCTGCTGAGTATAGTGCGGACTGATAATAAACTGAGAAAATAGTTTTATGTCCAGATCCTTCGCAACACTCAAAGCTTCTTCGATTTGACTTACCGAAATACGCTTATTGTACTCAAGCAACTCATCGGTATCGATAGCCTCAATTCCCAGAAATAAGCGAACCAGACCGATATCACGCCATTTGCGTAGCACGTCACGCTGCCGAAGCAAACTATCAACTCGACAATAGGCAAAATACTGCTTTTGCACAACAGCCAACCGTAACTCTTCCGCGAGGTTGAGCATGCGCGGCTTGTTCAGAAAAGGTTCGTCGTCCACAATGAAGACATGTCGTTCTGGAACTAATCTCACTTCGGCGACTACCCGGTCGACGTCGCGCAAGTGATACTTTCCGTCCATGATTTGCCAGAGTGAACAGAACGAACATCTATAAGGACACCCTACCCCCGTTCGAAGCAGGGCAATTGGTCTCATCCAGTCGATGAAATACTTATCGCGGTCGAGATTGGTCAAGGTCCGGTCGGGAAATGGCAGGTCGTCAACAACGAATGGCCCTTGGGGACCTCCATCTATAAATGTCTCGCCGCTTCGAAACCAGATGCCTGAGATGCGCTCGCTCAAGTCATCCTTTGCGATGGCCGAGAGTAGTGCCCGTATAGGCCGGACTCCCTCGCCGCAGACAACGAAGTCGATTTGTGGTTCAAAGAAATCATCGGGCATTACTGTCGCATGATGACCTCCAACAACGGTCCGGCAATCGGGAAGTCGTTCTTTGACCCGGCGACAAATATCGAGAGCCCTCAAAACGTGAAATGAGTAAGCGGTTATGCCGACGACATCTGGAGTAAATGTTCGCAGTACCTCATCCAGTTCGGTCGGGTGAAGCCGTAAATCGAGAATTCGAACCAGATGACCGTCCGCAGCAGCTCCTGCACCAAGGTATTCAAGTGCAAGGGGCTCAGCGATCGCACCCAGGTCACCGTAGCCGATGAATTCTCGCGGCAAATTTGGATAGATGAGGAGTAATTTCACGACTCTTCCTCGGGGAAGGAAATAAAACCTCTTAGAAGGAGTCAGCACGATAGCATATTCTTTTCGTTTAGATCGACTAAAATTAGTGTGAAGATAAGCCGACCGACGACACGACCATTCGAGGCACTGAAGGACAACCAACCAGTGAGGCGTCTGAACTGAAAATGGAAAGGCCGTCGCCGCGAATTGATCTATCCGCGACGACGGCCTCTGTGTGTTTGAGCGGGTTACTGTCTAACCTGAAACATCACCGAATAAAGCGTTGGGTCTCCTCCCACCGTGAAGTTCAAGACGTACGTGCCGGTGCCATATCCGGTCGTCTTCAGATTGAATTGATAGGAGTCGGTGGTGAAGCGGAAATCGAAATCCGGGTTTGACGCTCCCGGGTCCTCGAGCACTGTCGAAGCACTGCTGCCGATCTGTACTACGTTGACCGCGTGAACAACAATTGCCGCCGCTGAGACGTTTGCGCCGCCCGCATCGACCAAACGAAACTTGATGGGCACTACGCTGCCCGACTTGTTCGCTTTGGTTTGATCAAACAATACCGCCAGTCCAAAAGATACGCGGTAATTTACCGTCGTTTGAACCGCACTATTGCCCACGTTGTCGGACGAGTTCACAGTAAACGTCTTCCCACCCGCATTGCCCGTATCCAAATGTCCGCCATTGCCAGTTGTACCGGAACAACTGGTCACACCTGAACCGCCGTCGGTGCACGTGTAGTTGACGGTTACAGCCTGGTTGAGCAAATAAGTTCCGGCAGTTGGAGCGGTGACAGTAATGACCGGCGCTTTCTTGTCGACCTTATTTCCACCGACAGAATTCGCGGTCGCGCAGTTGCCGGCAACATCACAAATATTCCGACTGTTAGTGGCAGCGTTCATTGTCTCAGAGCCGGCAGCTACGTTAGTGGACAAGTTAAAGCTCGCATCTGCCGCGTTAGACAACGACGAAAGGTTGTCGCTCGCATTGCAGGCAATCGTAACGTCAGTCACGTGCCATTGCCCGTCAGGCGCCTCGCAGGAAACTGCCGGAGCAGTCGTGTCACGCTTGATGGTAACTGACTGTGTACCGGTTCCACCGCCGCTTGTAGCTGAACACGTGAAGGTAATGCCCGATGTGTCTTGAGTGACGGTAGTAGCATCGCAACCAGTTGACGAGCTGACTGACGACTCTGCATCGGTGATGGACCACCTAACATCAACGTTGCCGACATACCAGCCCTGGTTTCCCAGTGAGCCGACTACTGTTGGCGTAATAACCGGTGGTGTTGAGTCGCAACCGGATCCGATGATGAAGTTGTCGACGACGAGATAATCGTTGTCGTACGAAATGCTTACCCACTGAATCGGTGTGCTGGAGATCACACCAAAGAATTTCCGCTCACCGAAGAACCTTCGATCGCCGTTGGTAACGACGCTATACGTTCTTCCGGTCGAGAGCGTTATCTTGTATGTGCCAGGCGTTCCGGAGAGCGAGGAGAGATCAGCTCCAAACGCGAACGTGTTTGGTGGCAAGTCTGCCCGCATCGGTGCGCCGGGAAGATTGTAGATAAAGTCGTTGTGGTACGACTGCACTCGATGAAACGTTACTCCGGACAGAGTGAGAGTCTCGAAGTACGAATCCGCATCGGGACTGGTGATGAAAGTGCCGTCGTCGTGCTTAGTGAAGTCTATTGTTTTGGTTACTGACGTCGCACAAAGAGCATTTGAAAATGCAGAACGATCGTCGTAGGGAGTGATTTGGTTATAGGGGAAGCCACGGATCGGGTACGGCGAAGTGCAGGCAACGATCGAATTCAGAAACTTGGGAACACTTACGCCCGCTGCCGCCGCGCGACTTGGGAGCTCTCCCCACTGCATTGTTGCCCAATCCGTCGGTACCAGACTGCAATCGTAGACCGTTTCTCCGTTCGAAGCGGGGAACCAATAAGGGGGTTGACCTGGCGATCCATTGTCTCCTCCTCCTCCGCCTCCGCCGCCGGAAGAACCACCGTCGTCGTCATCGTCACATCCAAACCAGCAGCCGCCGCCAAACCCGAAATCGACGTCTGGGAAAGACACATCAATGTCAGGAAGCTCGATATCAATATTTAAGCCGCAAAAGATTGCCTTCATTACAAACTTACTTATCGGCGAATTCAGAAATTGGCCCACCCCAGGGGTAACCAGCGGCGCAAGTTCCGCGGCCAGATCGATCAGTTGTTTACAGTCGAGCCCGCTCAGATCGAGGCCGGTGCAGATATTGAAGCGTTGCTTGAGGAAATCCCTCAAGCCACTTCCCGGCGGAAGCGGCAACTCATCGATCAACATTTCCTCGGGACTCTCACCAGTCAAGATGATGAAGAACTCTCTCATCTGCGGGCACTCAACCTTAGGCGGCTCGATGTGAATCCCATTGCATACGGAAGTCAGTGCCAAGCCGACCCACTTGTAGGCGTCAGGCAACGATGACTGCAAGGCAAGCAAGTCGTCCGTGTTTGCAACAGGATTGAGATGAGAATCGAGAGTGAAAGAGACGGGTGAGTTTCCGAGAATGCCTCGAGCAGTCGAGCAGAAACCTGGTGTGTCGGAGGATAACAAACCGCCGGGCGTACCAGGACCGGAGCCGTAGTCAACGACGAACAACTCTCGTTCAGGATTCCACCGAAAAAGATCGGAAGGCCGGCGGGTTGGTAGATCGCCAAAACGGTTCGTAGGTGTGGGACTCGGACTGGGGCTCGGAGAAGGCGTTGGCGTGGGTGTCGGCACAACGGTGTATTCGGGAACAAAAGTGATACCGCTGATCGGTAGTGGAGTTGTGACCGCTCCATTCGGCGTCGCTACATGAGCGTCATCAAATGTGAAACGCGCTATACCGGGAAACGATCCCGGCTCGACTGGTATCGGCTGGCAGAAGCAATTTCCGACAAACAATTCGCCCCAGGGAGCGAACGACAGATCGAGCGGCGTGTTTAATTCGCCCCCAGTAATCGAACCGTGGAATGTAACGTTCCTGTCCGCATCGAAGGTGAAACGTCCAATGGAATTGTTGGACGGACTTGTCGTAAACAATTCTCCCCACGAACTGAAAGCCATTCCGTGGATACCGCCTACATTCAGATCACTGAACTGACCATTCGGGTGGGCTACGTCAGTGGCATCAAAGATGAATCGGTGCACGATCGCGGCCCTGGAGCTACTCTCGCTAACGAACAGTTCACCCCAGGGACTAACCGCCACACCACGAAGCTCACCGATAGTCGGAGTAATTGGTATTTCGCCATTCGGAGTAACGGCTCCGGTGTTGGGATCAATCTTGAATCGCAAGACACCGTTGAAGCGTTCAACCACGAATAGTTCATTTCCACGAAACGCTCCGTAGAATGTTGGTTGCGGTCCGGCCGGAATACTGCCATTAAAAGTGAATGCACTCGTTGGATCTGAGAAGCGCGTAACCGATCCGCCTGCTGTCCCCTGGTTCACTACAAACAACTCGCCTTGCGGGCTCAAGGTGAGACCGAGTGGATAACTCAAGCTCGCGTCAGTGACTGTTGTCTGTAAAACCGGAGCGGTAGTGGCAGTTACAGAATAGCGAAAGACTTCAAAGGTGGTGGCATTGTCCTTAGCGGCGAAAAACGTTGCAGTCTGCGATTGACCGGGTGCTACTTCGCGCGCGGCCGTTAATCGTGGCGCCTGGCGATTCCCAGTTCGTTGATTGTCGTGGAACCGGACGGGCCAGGGGGAATTCGGATCATAGTTCACCGCTTCCACCGGCAACGCTGTAATCGCGTTTCCGCTGGCGTAGAGTAGACCTCCGCGCAGAATGATCTCCCAGGCACCCGGCACATTCGTTATGATCCGTCGAATAGCACCGTTGTTCTGGTCCAGCACGTAGACCTGGCCGCTCGCAAGACTACCTGTTCCCGCGTAGACTGCCCCGTCATCACCAACTAGTAAATCGTTAGGCAGACCTTGAACTGTTGTACGCCAGACGAGTACACCAGTGTTGAGATCATAAGCTTCGATCGCGCCTGATCCGTTCTCGTTAATAGGAGATGGCTGGGTGCCAACGAATACGAGATTGTTGCCGCCAATCACTGCCGGCGTGACGGCATTCATCATTATGTTCCACGCAACAGAACCGTCTGGTCTAATGCGTGCCATGCGTCCCGGTTGCGTAGGCTGTTCAAAGTGGGCAGGACCAGTAACCGCGACAAAGCTGGCATCCTGGGCCACCGCGCCGGGTTGTTGCGGGGTGTCGCCTAACTGCACGATCCACTGTGTGCCGTTCACAGGATGCATGCGAGCGACGGCCCCGTGTTGTCCGGTGGCGTAAAGTGTGTTTGGGTCGGCAATACTGATCATTCCGAACGAGTCGCCGGTGCCATAAAAATGTCTATCAAGCCCACCTGTAGACATGTTTGCCCCAAACAATTCACCATTGGCTTGCGCGTAGGCGATATCGTTTACTTGATCGAGAGCGAGTGGGTACCGCGGGATGTTGCAACACCCCAGACCGAGCAACTGACGAGCGAATGTGCCATCCTTACGAATTGCACTCCGATTCTCGTAACCGCCAACAACATAATCCTGATCGCCCGTTGAGAGACGCACCGACGTTCGCACGTCGGGTACCGGGAATGACGCGATTGTTGATCCGTCGCGAGGATTCATCTTCACGCCTGAACCTGGACCGATGGCGAAAGTATTACCCGCTGCCAGGAGTGTTCCGTCCGCAAACACTGACAAAGTATTGAAGCCGTTGTTGACGCTCCATCGCTGGATCGACGCGGCTGTTACCGGGGTAGCGGCCGGTCCCGCCTGGCACGCGCTCGATGGGCCAAAGTTAAACGCGGTGATCGTGTTGTTGCCGGAATTTGCGACCCAAACATGAGCGCCGTCATAGGTAACACCCTGTCCAATTGAAATACCTGAGAAACTTTCAATCAGGGTTCCGTCGCACGCTCTAAACCTAAACAACGAAGATTCGTTTGTGATCCAAATACTGCTGCCATCGGAGAACATGCCACCCTCATTTGGTCCGACAAAGAAAACTCCTTGTTCACTGCCATCGCTGGCGCGCAGTTTGGTCATGGTCCAGTTACCGGTGTTTGCGACCCAAATGTTCGAGCCGTCAAAAGTTATGTCACCGGGAAAACCCTGCACCGGGTAGCTACCAATTAAACTGCCATCGCCGGCTCGTATTTTGGTCACACGTCCCGCCCCTTGATTGTTTGCCACCCAGATGTTTGCACCGTCGAAAGTCAGGGACAGCGGTGTATTGCCCGCCGGAAAGACACCGAGAATTGAACTGTCGCTGGCGCGAACTTTGGTAACAGTGCCGGCGTCGTAATTGGAAATCCAAATGTTCGCGCCGTCGAAAGTCATTCCTGCGGGATGCTGCGGCATCGATAAGGTCTGGATGAAAGCACCGTCACTGGCCCGTAGTTTTGTGACGGAGTTGCCGTTCCAATTCGACACCCAAATATTAGTTCCGTCGTACGCTACTCTTCTTGGGCTTGCACCAACTGCGAACGTCCCCAGGTTCGCTCCGTCACTGGCTCGCATTTTCGTGACAGTGTTATCAGTGGAGTTCGTTACCCAAATATTAGTGCCATCGAAAACAAGGCCCATCGGAGCACTACCTACTGCAAAAGTTCCGATCTGCTGGGCGTACGACTGCGCGCCGGTAAGTGCGATAAAAATTATTGCGGCGATAAAAATTGAAAGCAAAATCGAGAACGACTTGAACGAGTTCGTGATCATGGAGTCCACCTTTCAGCTGTGCAGGCGTGGGATCAAAAGTCTTCTGTGTCTCTCGGGGTGTAATGAGAGAACGAACAAAAACGTTTCAAGAAGGGATTTACGAGTTGTGTGGGGTTTGCACCTTTGGCGCTGTGCTCAACCGCATTCCGACTTTTGTGCAAAGCCAGTCATGTGCTGGATGAAGCATTCGCGAGAACCGATGTTGGTAGCCAGTTTCAGTGATCTGAATATCTGAATGGTTACTCGGAGCGATCAAAAAAGGTTTACCGCGGACTATCGCGCCGCTGTTTTCGCTTTAGAAACGGCAGGTTCGGGGCCATATCGGTAAGGTATATGTTCGTTTCGGAGTTTGTGTGGCGCGATCACCAAAATACTGCGATACATGAGTCGCAATATGCCTGAATCCTCCAACTCCTTCAGAGTCTGCCAGGTTTTTTGACGGGATGCGCCAATCAGATTCGCGAGATCCTGCTGAGTGATGTTTATTTTTATCGGCCGGTCGGGCACGGTGCCTGACTCTTTGACCATCAGATCAACCAAAGTTCTCCTCACCCGTAGGGAGATATCGTTGCAGACGACATTGACCAACTGCGCCTCCGCTTGCTTTAGCCTCACGCCCACAGATTTGAGCAAACGAAACGCTAACTCCGGGTACATACTCAATAAAGTTTCGAAGGAGTGCCGGCGTATTTCACATAGCAGCGAGGTCTCGAGAGCCTGAGCCGAAGTGGTGCGTGGAATGCCGAGGATTAAACTCGTCTCTCCGAAAATCTCACCTGGACCAACGATTTCATGTAACACTTCGTGACCACCCTCAGCTGAGGCTGTGATCTTTATCCGGCCTTCCCGAAGAAGGTAGATGCTGTCGGCGGAATCGCCAACCACGAAGATCCATTCACCACGCCGTCGTTTTGTTGTTCGCACCATCGCGTTGAAGTCACGCACTGCCTGTTGACTCATTCCGTTCAGCAGCGGGACTGGGCCTACAAACGAAGGCCCGGAACTACCGTAGGCAGTTTCTCGTCGTTCGATCATTCCTGTTCTTCCCTCAGACCTTCAATCTGGTGTACCGCTATTGCTTATTTGAAGAGACATTGCGCAGAGGAATGCAAAATCTCTCAAGTTCTGGGCTTTATGAGATTTGAGTGTTGGCCGGGTTCTTGGGAGACAGTGCGGGAAGGGTTCTAAAAAATACGCGGTGAAGAAAACAATTTTTCAGATGCAGCATTCACTGCTAGTTCGTCGCCAATTGTAACCTGGTTGCTATTCACGTCTTCCGCAGCGGGGTATTCTGACGCACTCGGATTTGGAAGTCGCTTGATGGTTGATGCTGACGACTCCACTCGCTCGTCATTGCAGCGTCATTCCTACTACAAAGCACATCAGTTCGATCCGATCTAAAAATCGAGGGTCGCAGTGTGGAAAGTTACCCCGCCGTTCCACTGTCCGCGAAACCACTAGATTTCTGCACTAACAAAGGAGAAAAGATGTCTGACAGAAACTTCTTTTTATCGCCCAAAGCCTCGAAAGCCCGCTTACGCGAAGCCGAGCAGGCGCGAAAGAATCGACAGGAGATAATCAAAGCCGTCTCCCATGGACAGGTCTCCCGCCGTGACCTGATCAAAATGGGATTATTCACTTCAGCGGGCCTGCTGATTCCAATCAATGGCCTGAGTCCATTTGCCCGCAGCGCGTTTGCCGACTCCAACATCCCGACTGGACTCCCACCCAGCCCGCTGTTCAACGCCAAAGCTTTTGACCAGGCGATGCCACGTTTCGACCTATTTCCGCGGATTCCTGTTTCTGCCTTGAGTCCGGCACCAACGGCCCAAGCGAACACCACGCAACAACCCGTTGATCCCGCCCTGGGCGGTGGCACCGGTCCTATCGAAGGACGACCGCCGGGACCGATTTGGGCGCACCAACAATTCAACCTCCTTCCGCCCGCGATCGCCATCGATGCTTCAGTGGAAGGCGCGAAAACCAATACGACTTACAATCCCGGTGTGCCGTCGCTCCAGAATTCCGGCATCAACCCGGCCGATCCTATCCCGCTGAAGTTTCAGAAGGACCTGCCCACCCAGACCGTTGACAAGGTCTGGACTTACAACGGAACCATTCCTCCTAAACTGATGCAGGTACGCTACGGCGAGCCAGTCCTCTTCCGTCTCCACAACAGACTCTCCGTCTTCCAAAATCAGAACGGAGGCTTCGGCATTCATACGATTTCTACTCACGAACACAATGGACACCACGGAGCGGAGAATGACGGTTTCACCGGTGCGTTTTTCTTCCCGAACCAGTTTTACGATTATCACTACCCAATTGTCCTCGCAGGGCGCAACACCATCAATACTACGGCGACTGATAATCGTGCCTCTGGTCCTACGGATGCCGGCGGTCTCAACAAGATCCCGGGCGACTGGCACGAGACCATGAGCACCCATTGGTTCCACGATCACATGTTCAGCTTCACCGCGCAGAACGTCTACAAAGGCATCGCTGGGATGTTCAATATCTACAGTGGTCTTGATCGCGGCGCCGAAGACATTATCGACGGCGTCAACCTGAGACTGCCGAGTGGACGTGCCAGCGTCAGCGGCAAATCGTGGGGCAACCTCGACTACGACGTGAACCTCATGCTTGCCGACAAGGCTTGGGACGCGCAGGGTCAGCTTGCAATGGACATCTTTGAATTCGACGGCTTCCTCGGCGATCGCATGACCGTTAACCTCACTTACAAGCCGTACTTTGAGGTCGAGCGGCGCAAGTATCGCTTCCGCATTCTGAATGCATCAGTCTCACGCTTCTTCAAGATCGCACTGAGTGACGGCTCGCCAATGATCCAGATTGCCAATGACGGTAATTTGTTACCGAACCCGGTGGTGCTCACCAAACTTGACGAGCAGGGCATCGCAGAGCGTTACGACATCGTCATTGACTTCTCCCGTTACAGTGTTGGCCAGAAGGTTTGGATGGTGAATCTTGCTGAACATCAGGACGGCAAGAAAGTGGATAAGGACCTTAGTATCTCGGAGGCGCTCTCAGGTAACTCGCCCGATCCTGCTGTAGGAAAATTCCTCGAGTTCCGGATCGCTCGCAATCCCGCGCAGCCCGATATCAGTCAGGTGCCCGCCACGCTGATTCCAAACCCGGATCTTTCCAATATTCCAGTAGCCCGCGAACGTGTTTTCGAATTCAATCGCGGCGCTAATCAGACAACTAACGATCCAGTCTCGTCGTTCTTCGGGCCCTGGGGCATTGAGACTGACAATCAGGGAGGAACGCTCGCGGCCGACTTTGGCCGGATCTCAGCGGCGCCACGTTTCGGTACCAGAGAGATTTGGACGTTGAAGAACGGCGGCGGTGGTTGGGATCACCCGATTCATATCCACTTTGAGGAGTGCCAGACCCTGGCTCGCGACGGAAGTGCCAGTAACGTTCCCGCCTGGGAGCGAGGGCGCAAGGATGTCTGGCGTCTGAGACCTGGTGGAGAAGTGAAAATCACGCTGCAGTTCCGCGACTTCGGGGGCATGTTCATGGAGCACTGCCATAACACCATGCACGAAGACAATGCGATGCTCTTGCGTTGGGAGATCGACGATGGCGGGACGCCATTCCTGCGACCGCTGCCGACTCCGCGCCCCACACCGCAGGGAGTCACTTTTGTGGCCCCGACCGACATACTTCCGACCGCTTTCGATTAGTCGAAGAAAGGAGACAACATGAGTATACAGATAAACATAAAGGCCCGGTTCAGCCCGACCTTCGTAACGCTCTTGATTGCTGTCGCAGGTATGCTGTTCCTGGGTGGTCCATCCGTCCAGGCACAGACCACGCCCGCAGCAATCGTCGACAGTAGCATCACGATAGCGACCAATGGCACGGTGACCGATAAAGGGACCGTCGTCAACGTCGCTGGCAGCGTGACTATTAAATGTAGACGAGTGATAGATACCACTTCGACTGCTGCCCCTCCGCTTGTCATGCTGGACTTCGATTTTTCGCAGTTGCAGGGAACAACCGGCAGCGGCAAAAAACTTGTCACGTATGTCACGGGAGGTAATCATGCTACCGAGCTGAGACCGCTCCAGGCATCCGACACAATCGTCGTCACGATCCCTTACTTCGACAGCACTAAGGACGTATTATCGGCCAGCTCATTCCTGGCGACGGCAAATCTCAACTTCGACATCAACACGGGGAAACTGACGAGTGGAACCCTCACTTATGGAACCAACGTTTTCACGACCAGTGGTGTTGGCACCTTCACTGTGAATTGATCGCGCTTCGCGGCGCCTGCGATTTGAGTCTGAGCGATCTTCCCAAACGGAACTGTACGCCTCCGTTTGAGCATGGGAGGGTTGCTCAGCTCAACGCAGTTTAGGAAAGGAGAAATAAAATATGAAACGCCAGTACGCGAAGCTGCTTATGCTTGGAATGCTGATGTTCAGCATACCTCTGTCGATCAATTTTCTCGCCGGACACAGTTTCGCCCAACAACAAGAGTCTGAATACAGCTGCCCGATGCATCCGGAGGTGAAGTCGAAAAAAGCCGGTTCCTGCCCGAAGTGCGGCATGACGCTCAAGCAAAAATCGACTGAGCCCGCTTCGGCAACCAGTGACGATGGGAAAGGCTCAAGTCACTTTCCCAATGTCGAGTTAATTACTCAGGACGGAAAAAAGGTTCGCTTCTACGACGATTTGATCAAAGGCAAGGTCGTGGCAATCGAGCTTATGTACACCACTTGCAAATACAACTGCCCGCTGGAGACTGCGCGTATGGTGCAGTTGCAGAAATTGTTGGGTGATCGGATGGGAAAAGATGTCTTCTTTTACTCGATCACGATTGAGCCGGAAATAGACACTCCCCAAGTGCTTAAGGCCTATACCCAAAAATATCACATTGGACCAGGTTGGACCTTCCTGACGGGAAAAGTAGCAGACATAAAGTTGATTAGTCACAAGTTGGGACTGGATTCTCTCCCGGATGTGAACGACCCGGACGGTCACACTCCACACTTGCTTATTGGCAACGATGCGACCGGACTCTGGATGAGAAACTCGGCGCTCGACAATACCAAGTTCCTCTCAATGAAGATCGAACAAATGATCGGTTATCGCCCGCAGACGGTGGACCTGGCGGCCGCAACTCAAGCCGGCTCGGTCAAACTCAATCTTGATAAGGGAGCGTACCTCTTTGCTACGCGCTGCGCTGCCTGTCACACAATCGGAAGCGGTGACAAGATTGGGCCGGATCTGCTCGGCGTCACCAGTGTGCGGGATCTTAACTGGCTCCGCAGAACCATCATCGAGCCGGATAAATTGATAGAGGAGAAAGATCCGATCGCCACAGCGTTGTTCAAGAAGTACAACGAGGTGCAGATGCCTCGACTCAATTTAGCCGAAGCCGACGTAAACGTGCTGATCGATTTCATGAAGAGAGAAACTGCCAGCTATCGTGAACGCGAAAAGGCCGGAACCCAGAACTGAGCAGCGTTGAACGTACTGTAGGGGCGGCCCTCCGTGGCCGCCCGGCGTCGAATTGATCTCTTTGCCATACGACCCAATCGATTGTGTTGCAAAGGATCGCGTTCCACGCCGGGCGGCCACGGAGGGCCGGCCCCTACAGTACGTCCCCTTCCGAAACTAATATTTCTTTCCAGTTGCAACGGTATTTTCAGTCTCCTCTGCCGCACTGTGCGAGTGAATAGTGCGAGCAGTTTAGTCTAAAGCCTAATTCGCCTTCCCCCACGCTCGCACCATACCCGAATCGGTCGTCATACTTCCCGAGGTCAGGCGGCTTGCAATAAATACACCGATCGTCTCTGTGACCGATCGGAATGAGATTTTGAACAAGGAGATATTTCGGATGACAAGATTTTCGTTAAAGTGGTTGGCGGCGCTCGCCGCCCTCAGCCTATTGTCCGTCGTCGCCATCGCGCAGACGACGGGCCCTACCGTCCAAACGTCGCTGGGCGTAACGCCAACGGTTGTTAACGCCGGCGGCACGGTGACGGTGTTCGGTTCGATCACCAACACCTCCTCCAAGACGCTAAAACTAACTGTTAATTACGACGTGGTCGGCCCCTGTAATTACACGGATGCCTACACCGTTAAGCTCACGCTGAAGCCGGGCGAGACCCGCACCTCCAGCAACAGCTACACAGTGCCCAACTGCGCCGGAGATTACATCATCACTGGCACCGCCAGTTCCGGCAATACGGTGCTGGACACCAAATCAGTCACGGTCACGGCTCAGTGAAGCGTGTTACGGTCCGGGACGCATCGCCCTGCGTCCCGGACACATTTTATGAGTAGTTAAAAAAATGGGCGCACCGCCGAGACGAGAGTGCTCTGCTCGAACGAGGCGAACGAGTCATGGGAGGTGTATGATGAAAATCCGATTATTTGGCCAGCCGTATCTCACGTTCTTATTCGCTATCATTCTATGTGTCACTGCTGGTGGGAGCGCCGTCGCAGCCACGCCGCCCGCACCATCACCAGTTTCTCCGACGGATGGCGCGGCTGTTTCCGAGCCATTCACGATCTCGTGGACGGCAGTGAGCGATCCGACCGGCATCATCGCTTATAACTGGCAGGTCAGTTCATCTTCCACTTTTACGTCTCTACTCCTGCGAAACTCGACGAATGGCGCCACGCAGGCGTCAGTCAGCGGTCTCGCAGACGGCACTTACTTCTGGCGCGTGCAGGCGGTCAACGGAGCTTTCGAGCAGGGAACCTGGTCTCAGCCGCGCAGCTTCACCGTTACAGGCGCGGGCAGCACTGCGCCCAGCCTCGCACCGCCGAAAGGCTACTCGACATTCCACCCGTTGGAGGTGATGACTTTCACCTGGAGCGCGGTGCCGGCAGCAGCTACTTACGTCCTTCAGTATTCGACTGACCCCAGCTTCCCCGTATCCACGAGCGGTCAGTTCGACAACATTCCGGACACCACGTTCTCATTCGCCATCTTCAATCCCGAAGGCAACTACTTCGCGCGCGTCTTCGCAGTGGACTCGACCGGCAACTTCAGTGCTCCGTCGAACGTCATCACTTTTTCCGTGTTCTACAACAACCCGCTTCCGCCACCACCGGCAATCGTGTCGCCCGTCAATAACCCGACGCTGACCCTACCGGTTACACTCACCTGGGAGCACGTCCTCAATCCGCAGCCGAGCGGCTACGAGATTCAGATCGCTAAAGACTCCGCCTTCTCCTCAATCGAGGTGGACGACCCGCAGCTCAATGGTCCAACGCGAGAGATTCTGTCGCTTACTCCGGGGACGAAGTTCTGGCGCGTGCGCTCCGCTCAGGGGGACTCGTCGCCCACCACTGCTGCCTTGACGGCCTGGTCTAAGGTCGGCACGTTCACGATCAGTTCTGCACCGGCAACGCCGGTGTCTGTAACGCTTGCCAAGGACCCGCTCTACAGCGGCGAGACGACCTGGGTCGCAGTGCAGCTCACGGCGGCCGTTCCGGCGGGCGGCGCCACCATCAGCCTGAGCAGTTCTAATCCTGGCGCGGTGCCGGTCCCGGCGACGATCGCAATGCCCGGCAATACCGCCTGGACGCAGTTCCAGGTGCAAGCGGGGCAAGTGACCGCGGCGACGCCCGTGACTCTGATGGCAGCGCTCAACGCGGCTTCCGCGTCTGTACAGTTCACATTACAACCGGCTTCATTGAACTCGCTCACGATCTCGCCGGCGACCATTAGCGGCGGCGCGCAGCCGCAGGGCATCGTGATGCTCAACGGGCAGGCTCCTGCCGGCGGAGCAGTCGTGAGTCTCTCGAGTAACTCACCGATGGTGAGCCCGCCTCCAGCGGTGACGGTTGACGCCGGCAGCTTCTCAGCTTCGTTTCCGATCTCGACGAGCAGTGTCGCGACGAACACCACTGCCACTGTCACGGCGAGCTACGGCAGCACATCAGTGCAAGGCCAAGTTACGCTGACGCCGCAGCAGCCACCATCATCACTGACGCTTAGTCCGACGTCGACGACCGGCGCGGGCGGTAGTTCATTCGCCACCGTCACGATCGCGTCGCCCGCGTCGACTGACCAGGTTCTACAGGTTACAAGCAGTAATCCATCGATTGCTTCCGTGCCGAACGGCGTGACGATCCCCGCCGGCTCGACGACCGGCGGCTTCAACATCTCTACGACTCCGGTAAGCGTTCAGACCGTGGTCACGATCTCGGTCTCTGGCGGGGGTGTGACCAAAACCGCCAGCTTGACGGTTAATCCTACCGCGACGCCTCCACCGCCTACGCCTGGCGCGCCGACACTCTTGTCGCCCGCATCGAATGCAAAGGTCGCGCAGCCGATCAACTTCGACTGGTCGGACGTCAACGGCGCGACGAGTTACGAGTTACAGATTGACGACTCGAGCAACTTCACTGCGCCGCTCACGCTGAGTCAGACGGTGAGCGTGTCGCAGGCGACGATTACGGGTCTTCCCGCGCAACGATTCTTCTGGCGTGTGCGTGCGTTCAACTCGGCGGGCGTGGCTGGTCCTTTCTCGGCTTCGCGCCGGTTTACAGCCCAAGCCGCTTCTACACCGCCTCCTCCCACCACGGCCAGTCTGTCCGCAGTCAGTGTGAGCCCGACTTCTGTCGTCGGTGGAACGACGTCGCAGGGTACGATTACGTTGACGATTGGGGCACCGAGTGGCGGCGCTGTAGTGACACTGAGCAGCGCGAACACGTCGGTTATCTCCGTGCCTGCGAGCGTCACCGTAGCGGCGGGTGCTTCGAGTGCGACCTTCAGTGTCAACACCTCGGCAGTCACGGCGAACACCAGCGTCACGATCACCGCGACTTATGCGGGCGTAAGCCGCACGACGACGTTGACCGTCACACCCGCATCCACCGGCACCGGCTCGCTGCCGGCGCCCTCGCTCGTCAGTCCCGCGGCGGATGCGCGCTTCAGTCCTGGCACGAGCATCACCTTCGACTGGACCGACGTGAGCGGTGCAGCAAGCTACACCATCCAGATCGATAATGAGGAGTCCTTCGCCTCGCCGCAGGTAGTGAACGTGAACACGACTGTCTCGCAGTTCACGACCAGCACGCTTCCAACGACCAGGATGTGGTGGCGAGTACGCGCGAACTCTTCCTCCGGCACGCCGGGAAGTTGGTCATCGATCAGGCGCTTCGAGGTGAAACAGTGACACCTTGAGTCCGCTCATTGTCGGCAGGAGGCGACAATCCCGCCCACGGCAGTGGGCGGATACTTCAGGTCCTTACTATTTATCTTGTTCGATGAATAGGTTGGACTTGAACGATCCGCCCACTACCGTGGGCGGGATTCAGAAGTTTTGGAGCGGTTCTTGAGATCGGCGGCGCCCATCATCTCTAAAGATTCTTTTGCGGCTTCGCGGACGTTCTCGTCCTTGTCGTTCAGCAATTTTGCAATCGCCGGAGCCTGCGTCCGGGCAGTCAAGAATCCGAGGCCGTAGGCGGCGCCGGCACGATCGTATTCATTCTTCGACGTGAGAAGATTTACCAGGCGGGACGTATACTCCTTTGCTCCTACCAATCCCAACGCCATCGCCGCTTGGCCTCGGTCATACTGTATTAACTCATCTCGACCGTTCGGCCTCGATTCCAATAGACTTCCCAATTGCTTTGCGTAGGCGCCATCCCCACATACACCCAACATGATTGCGGCATAAGCGCGAACGGCCTGGTCATTATCTGTTAGCCACGCCGCCAGCTGATCCTTGAATCCTTTGAGACCACCCAACTTTGACAGACTTGCGGAGTTACCCTTCTCATGTGCAATTAGCGCTTCCATGAACTTCTGAACATACGTCAGCACTTCCTCCATGTGCTTGGAGTCACGATAATCGTGAGTCAGTGTCCAGGTTGCACTCTGGTACAGATTGCGGAGTCTTTCCTGCTTGAGTCTGTTTAGAAAATCGGCCGCATCCTTCATTTCAACCTGTTGGACAACGGCCGCGCGCACCGGCACGTGAGCCGCGCACAAGACACTCAACACCAGGCTGATAGTTATGCGGAGTTTCATTGGGGGAGGAGGTAGCTCACTCAAACTGCGTTAACGATAAGACATTTCCGTCAGGATCTTTGAACCAGCAGACCTGAGCGCCGCTGGGAGAGGCCCAGATGCCGAGCTCGTCCTGATTCATTCCCTCGAAATGTTCGAAGTTGACTCCCCTGGCGATGAGTTGTTCCGCGGTTGCTCGGATGTCGTTAACGGTCCAGCCGAGACTGGTGAACGGCAACGGCGTAAACGACTGAACTTTCTGAATCCGCAATGTCGCATTTGCCGTCCGGACGACCAGGGCGAATGGGCTGTCTTCCTCGAAGCTCAAACCGAGAACGTCACAGTAAAAAGCACGCGCCTTCTCCGCTTGCGTCGTCGCCACGAACGCCATGACATCACAGTTCGCGAGTGGTACTTCTTCCATGCGATTGAAAGTAACGTAAATCAGTTCCACCTCCAAGTGCCGGCGCAGGGTAGCGGGGGTATTAGTATGTTGCAGCGGATTCACGCAGCGATCGGTTAGAGCGGGGCAAGCCCCTCTTCCTGACTTGTTCTATTCTCAGTTGCGCAAACGTCGAATGGAACTTGAATCAGAAAATAAAACAAGTCAGGAAGACGGGCTTGCCCCCGCTGGAGAAAAGGAACCGGCAACGCACTAATACCACTACCCGAGCAGAAAAACTATTGACTTCCGGTTGCCCTTTGCAATAGGTTGCACTCGCTGAAACGTAGCTTCTCACGGACCAACTTCTTTTTATCATCAACGCTTAATAACTCCACCCATAGCTCAGGTAGGAAACGATGACAGAGAATAAGACAGAAACAAAAAGCGCCACCTCGATGGAGAATCCGTCTCCGGGCCCGACATCGGAAATTCCGAAGAGCAGCGTACTCACTGACATTATCGACATCCCCACCCCCGATACACGCCCGCTCAAGTGTTACGCTTTCGATCCCAGCCACGGAAAGTTTTTCGGTAATGAGATGACGCTCGGCGTTAAGTATGAAAAGCTTCTACCTGGTCCCGTTGGCGAGCGCGTCGCAGTAATCGATTATGACGGCGCAAACAAAAAATTCTATAAGCCCGTCGATCTCGACGATCCAAAGCTCCTGATCTCATCGGGTCTCAACCCTTCCGAATCAGATCCACGCTTCCACCAGCAGATGGTTTACGCCGTGGCAATGGAGACGATCCAGAATTTTGAGGCAGCCCTCGGACGCAGAATCCGCTGGCGACTGGATGAACGAAAATACGACCACGATGGCAACTACATCCCAATGGACCACAAAGGCGATATCCATCGTTTGAATCTCTACCCGCACGCGATGATTTCTGCCAACGCCGCTTATTCACCTTCGGCAAAAGGAATTCTGTTCGGCTATTTCCGGGCCAGTTCCGTAGATCCAGGCCGCAACCTGCCGGGACAGACAGTCTTCACTTGTCTCTCACACGACATCATCGTCCACGAGATGACCCACGCCATCCTCGACGGTGTTCGCACGTACTTCTCGGAACGAACGAGTGTTGACGTGGCGGCTTTTCATGAAGCGTTCGCTGACATCATCGCGCTGTTTCGACACTTCTCCCACAAGGAAGCGTTGCTTGATACGATTCAAAAGACAGGTGGCAGGCTCTATCAATATCATCTCGAGCCGGATGCCCTGACTACTGATGGCAACCCGACGATCCAGGCGCAGAAGTTACAAGACAATCCACTGATTGGTTTGGCGCAGCAATTCGGCGAAGCACGCGGAACAGGAAGAGCCTTGCGTTCTGCTCTCAGTGAATTGCCCGATCCGGCGAAGATCAAAGATCCGAGCCTTGAACCACATGAACGAGGCGCGATTCTCGTGGCTGCAATCTTCGATGCGTACTTCACGGTTTACCTGCGTCAGACTTCCGATCTGTTTCGATTGTTCTGGGCCGGTGGCGGTGACGTAAATTCGCGCGAGATCTCCGGTCCAATGGCAAACCAGCTCGCCAAAGCAGCGAGTAAAACGGCCAATATACTTTTCAAGATCTGCGTGCGCGCCATCGACTACTCTCCCGTAGTAGACATCACTTTCGGCGATTACCTGCGCGCACTTATCACATCCGATCGTGACAATCATCCGGCCGATCCGCTGGGAGTTCGCGATGCGCTGATGCAGGCGTTTCGCTTGCGAGGGATTCTCCCGCAGGACGCCCAATATTTTTCAGAGGAATCACTAAGCTGGTCTCCCGTGCCGGACGGAAAATTGCCGGACGTTAAAGGTCTGACATTCGGTGATCCCAACGGGCTCACGGATCAAGAGAAGGATGATAACGGCAAGATCCTGCGGGAGTATGCGAAGACAAACGCTGAACAACTCGGGTTTGATCCGGCAGGAGAAGTCATTTCCGTTCCTTCTTTCCACCCGGCGTTTCGCGTCTTGCCCGACGGGAGTACGCGGCTGGATATGATCGTGGAAATGGCCCAGCGAGCTGAAATTCCTTACGACCCGGAGAATAAATTCCTCGGAACATTTCCGATGCGTGGCGGTTCGACGTTGCTGATCTCGAAACCTCCACGCCGAGACGGTGAATACGGACCGGGGAAGCTCCGCTACCTCATTCGCAAACGACTTACCGGTGATTACGGCAAGCGCCGGCAGAGCCGTCAACGCAGCTTTAATCTGCGTGAAGGACTGCTCGAGGGCAATAACGAAAAACGTTTCCAGTTGGACTTCAACATGCTGCATTCGGGGTTCTAAGATGACAACACGAAAAGCAAAACCCACCAGCAAACGAGCTGCGAAGAAAACTAAAACTCCGGCACCTGCCAAAGGACGTCGGGCCGCTTCAAAGAAAACTGGAAAGAAGCTCAGGGTGCGAATGTACCGCGTCGGATTTGGTGACTTTTTTCTTGTGACCGTGCCCACGTCCAAACATGGTGACCAGTACATATTGATCGATTGCGGCGTGTTCAAAGGCACTTCCGGAACCGGCGACATCGGTTCGATCGTCGAGTGCGTGCAGGATATGCACACGACGACGGGAGGTCACCTCGCGCTTGTAATCATGACCCACCGCCACGCCGATCACATTGCGGGTTTCAGCAAGGCGCCACTTTTCAAAGAGTTTACGGCCGGCGTGGTGTGGATGCCTTACTGGGAACAGTTTAACGACAAAGAAAAACAGCCGGCCCATAAACTGCAACTTGACGCCATGGTGGCAAACCTCACCAGCGTCGCGCTGCAACTTCAGAAACCAAACGTCGACTCGAAAGAAGTGCTGGACAAGCTGGGCCAGGTGAGTGCAATTCAAACGCAGGATGAAAACTCAGCTCACAACCTGCTGGTTAATATTGACGATCTCGCGGCGCAGATGGCCATCCAGTTTCGTAGCCGAGAGGACGACGAGGGCAGGGAGGCACTGGCCCAACTCGGTAACGCAACCGGTATCGAAGATTTCAATGCTGCCGCAACCGATAAGAAGAAGAGAGGCGGCAATGCAGCAGCGCTCGATCTGCTAAAGAATCATCTTGGCAAGGACGGGAAGAACGTCCGTTATTACGCCGCCAATGATAAGGCGGAATTGCCTCCCGAACTTGACGAGCTCAAAGCAACTATTCTTGGACCACCACCGGAAAAGGCGAAAGCGTTTCTCGCGCTCATGGACCTCAAAAAAGGTGTGGGCCAATACCTCGATTCGACCACAGGTGATGACGGCAGGGTCAGCACGATTCAGCCGTTCCCCGATGAGTGGCTGGCAGTTGACCTGCAGAAAGAATATCGCCAGAAGGAGGCTAAATGGCCCATCGATTTCGAAGTTGTAAAGGGTGAGGTAGGCCAATCGCAGCCTGACATGCTGGTTGCCGCCGCCAGTAAAATCGAGAACTTCCTGAACAACCAGAGCCTGGTGGTCCTGTTTGAGTTCGGCGGCAAGAGGTTGCTTTTTGCCGGCGATGCGCAGGGTGGAAACTGGGAATACTGGCTCTACAAGACCGACGCGCCAACGAAGGACCCGACTGAGGCCGGCGAGATCGTCGAGAAGAGCAAAGAGCTGCTGGAGACGATCGATTTTTATAAAGTCGGGCATCACGGCAGCACAAATGCGACGCCGATTCAGGCCGTCGAAGCGGCGATCGGGCGCCCGAAAAGCAGCCACGGTTTTGTCTCGATGTGTTCGACTGAAGACGACGTGTATGGGAATAAGAAGAAAGAGACCGAGGTGCCGCGCACGCGTTTGATGGACGTGTTGAAAAAAGAGTCTTGCCTGATTCGTAGCGACGCAATCGAGATCAGCATCACCGATCCGGAAACGAAGAAGAAGACGAAGATCGCAGCGCGGCAGGGAGTGGACCTTCCGAAACCGAAGGTCGGCACGATAACCAAGTCCTCGCTCTATCTCGAATACTCGTTCTGAATCCACAGATTACGCAGATTATTCGGAATCTGTGTAATCTGTGGATGATGATGGTAAAATCTCCAGACTGATGACGACGGCTGAGCCATTAACTGAAGAACAGGAAGTCTTTCTTAAACACATCCAGAAGAAGGGTCTGAAGCGTACGTCTCAGCGCGATCTCATTCTGGATGTTTTTCTGCGTACTGAACAGCATCTCTCAAACGAAGATCTGTACCAGCTCGTCAAAAAAGAAGATCCGACCGTCGGACAAACGACCGTTTATCGCACCCTGAAACTGCTCACCGAAGCCGGACTGGCGCGTGAGGTCCGTTTCGGCGACGGGCGCGCGCACTACGAACACAATTACAAACACGAGCATCACGATCACATGATCTGTTCCGAGTGCGGCAAGATTATCGAGTTCTTTTCAGCCGAGCTCGAAGCGATTCAGGACGCCATGGCCGCCAAGCATGGATTCGAAATCAGGCAGCACTTGTTGCGCATGATCGGCGTGTGTTACGAGTGCCGGACGGCACAGGATGAGGCTGATAAATCCCTCACTGCCGGTTCTTAGTTTTGCAGAAGTCTCCCTCGGCTTTACACTAATCAAACAATCACATCGGTTTGGAGGTTGGTATGAGTGTCTCGATTACGTTTGAGCCTTCAGGTATCAGTGGCGTCGTTGCGCAGGGAACTTATCTTATCGATGCAGCCCGACGCATGGGCGCGCCGCTCGGCGCCGGCTGCACGGCCGGGAAGGGCGAGTGCCCGGACTGTGTTGTCTCAGTGAAAGCCGGATCTGAATTGCTTTCGCCGCCAAGTCAGGTGGAAGAAAAGCAACTCGGGACCGAACAATTGGCCAATTTACTCCGTCTGGCCTGCCAGGTGAAGATCGAGAATCATGGAGACGTAGTCGTAATGGCTGCGGCCCGCCCGCATTCGCGACCCGCCGACGATACTGAAGCCGAACTACTGAAGAAGTTCGGCGGGTTGCCGCTCGCTAAAAAAGTAGCGACGCTCGCGCAGTTCGAAGTGATTACGATGTCTGAAGCTTTCGACACCGCGATCGAGAAACCACTCGCGTTTGGTTCAAAGACGTTCGACAAGTTTATGAATCGCAAACGCGCAGCGCAGCAGGCACAAGAAGAATCGAAATAACAATGAGCAGACCGGGCAGCGTGAATCGCATAGTCGTCGCGGCGATTGTGTTGGCGATGCCGCTGCTGTTTGCTGCCTGCCCGAAAGACGACCTACCGCCGCGCCCACGCGCCAGCGCTTCCACCGCGGGTTCGCGTCCCGCGGTTTCAAAACCAACCGTGGTGGCGGCGTTCAATGGTGAACGCGCGATGGACCACGTGCAAAAGCAGATCGAGTTTGGACCACGCCCGCCTGACACGCAGCAGCTGGCAAAGACTCGTGCTTACATCACGAACGAATTGAAGTCTTACGGATTGCGTGTTTCACTCGACGAGTTCAACGCCACGACGCCGCAGGGCGAAAAGAAAATGGCAAACATCGTCGCCGAGATCCCGGGTGAGACGAAGTCGTTGATTCTGATCACGAGCCATTACGATACGAAGTACTACAAAGACATGTACTTCGTCGGCGCAAACGATCCGGCATCATCGGTGGCAACGCTGCTCGAGATCGGTCGAGTTCTCGGGAGTGGCGCGGAAAAACCAAAAGTGACGTATCGTCTCGTGTTTTTTGATGGCGAAGAAGCTTTCTGCGAAGGCTGGTCTGACTGTGGTGACCAGGAGAATCCCGATAACACGTATGGCAGCCGGCACTATGTTTCGCAGTTGCGCGCGAAGAATGAGCTGGCCGATACGAAAGCCATGATCCTGCTCGACATGATGGGTTACAAAAATCTCGAACTGGGCCGCGACCCGATGAGCACGAGGTGGCTGCAGGACATCATCTGGAAAACGGGACGCGAGCTTGGATACGGAAAGGTTTTTGTCGATCGTGAAGAAGGTGTCGGTGGCGACGATCACGAACCTTTCGTGGGCGCTGGCGTTGCTTCGGTTGATCTGATCCAGCTCTCGTCGTATCCGCATTGGCACAAGGCTGACGACACGGCTGACAAGATCTCGGCGCAAAGCATGAAAATCGTTGGCGAGACGATTCTCGCGAGTTTGCCGAAGATTGCTGAACGACCGACGAAACAGGAGCCACCAAAAAGCACGAAAGAAATACAGAGGTAGTGATGCTGAAATCACCTGAGATACTCGTTCCGATGGATTTTTCGCCTTGCTCGGTTAATGCACTCAGAGTTGCAGTTGGGATGGCGTCGCCGGATGGCGATCTTACTTTGCTGCACGTCGTTGACGAGGATTTTGTGCATGCGGCGGTGGCGGCGGGAATGGGAACTACCGAGGATATCCGAACGCGTTTGAAGGAGCAGGCGGAAGCGAGTTTCCCAAACGTCCTTGAGGGCATTGATGTCGGTCAGGTCGATATCGAAAAGATGATCGTCGTGGGAATTCCGTTTGTGGAGATCTTGAAGATTGCGCGTGATCTCGATCTGCCGATGATCGTGATGGGAATCCAGGGTCAATCAACACCGGCGGAGGAATTGCTCTTTGGCTCAACTGCCGAGAAGGTCTTGCGTGGTACGCGCGTGCCTGTGCTCTGCGTCCCGCTGTGATGACAATGCGAGCGCCCTTGGCTATTGCGCAGGAGACGATAGTGATCTTGTCCAAGTGTGACGCCTTAATCTTATGAAAAGAATCGCAGTCATTCCTGGTGACGGGATTGGTCCTGAGGTCGTGCGCGAGGCGGTTCGCGTGTTGCGACATTTGCAGGAGACAAAAGGCCTCGAGTTGCAGTTCGTCGACTTCGACTGGGGCGCCGATAAGTTTCTGCGCGACGGAGTTACCTTGCCTCCGGGCGCGCTCGAGATGTTCACCGCGGAGTTTGACGCGATCCTCGCTGGAGCGTTTGGCGATCCGAGAGTTCCTTCAAACCAACACGCCGAAGACATTCTGCTGGGGATGCGTCGCGGTCTCGATCTCTACATCAATCTCCGGCCAGTGCGTCTGCTCAACGACCGTCTCACTCCGTTGCTCAACCGCACAACCTCAGACATCGACTTCGTCGTCTTTCGTGAAAACACTGAAGGTGCTTACTGCGGCGCCGGCGGATTTCTGAAACACGGAACTGCAGACGAGATCGCGCTTCAGGATGAAGTCAACACGCGTCGTGGTGTCGAACGCATCATCGTCGCCGCCTTCGAATACGCGCGCGCAAACGGACGCAAGCGCGTGACAATGGCTGACAAGTCGAACGTGCAGCGTTTCGGCGGCGATCTTTGGCAACGCGTTTTCAAGGAAGTCGCGGCTGGTTACTCGGAGATCACTGCGAATCATCAATATGTCGATGCGATGGCGATGTACCTCGTGCTCGATCCGTCGCAGTACGACGTAATCGTCAGTAACAATCTGTTTGGCGATATTTTGACGGACCTTGGCGCCGCCATTCAGGGCGGGCTCGGGCTGGCCGCGTCAGGCAACCTTCATCCCGGGAAAGTGTCGCTGTTCGAGCCCGTGCACGGCAGTGCCCCACCAATCGCAGGCAAGGGAATCGCAAATCCGATTGGAGCTATTCTGACTTCGGCGATGATGCTAGAATATCTGGGCTTCCAAACTTTGAGTAACGAAATAGAAGAGGCTGTTCGCAGCGCGATCTCTGCCAACGAAACGACCAGAGATCTTGGCGGACAACTCTCTACAGAACAAGCGGGAGGCGCAATTATCGCAAGGCTGGGGCATTAGAAGTGGAGGTTGTATGACGAGCACTGGGAAACTCACCACGAAAGCGATCGCATTCATTATCGTTGTAGCGATGCTCAACGCAGCGGGTTTTCCACCGGTGATAATCGTACTCATCACTGGGGCCGTCCTCGTAGTTTGGCTCTGTGCGCGGCGCGCGCAGAGTCGTGAAATCGAACGCATTTTTGACTTCTATATTGCCGCGGAAGCGATCCTGCGCGAAGAAGAACGACGTTGGTACGGGTTTGAAATCGCTGAAGTGATCGAACATGGCGAGAGCCTGCTCGAGATCATGCCTGATCCGCCGCCGTTGAATTACTACGCTCTCGGCGCGTTGTACCAGCGCCTCGGCAATCACGAAGCGGCAGTCGAATATCTTTCGCGTCTGAGTGAAGACGGGCATGGTGACGAGACTCATCGTACGAGCGCTTCGCCGCAACTGCGCCGCTACGTGTCGATACTCAGAAGGATCGAGTATCAGCCATCGACTGCACCACAAACTCTCGCTGCGATCAGGAGTTTGGAGCGCGCGCGACAACGCCATGGGCTAAAAATGCTGTTGGATAGCCGCTCTGTAGTCGAAGCGAAGAAGAGTGCAGTAAGGGAAGAGCCTCACGTGCCGGAAGTCGTGGAGACGCGAGATGAGATCAGCTTCAATCCTTCGTCGCCGTTGAGCGCGATCTCTGCGCCGCCGCCGATATCAAAGGTCTTGCACGACGTTTACCAGGACGAAACGAGAGCCAATAACTAACGCGCTTGTTTGAATCTCTATCAGCCGAAATCATAGCCATCGGATCGGAGCTGCTTGCGCCCGATCGCACAGACACCAACAGTCTCTGGCTCACCGAACAACTAAATCGCATCGGCATCGAAGTAAAACTCAAGACGATCGTCGGCGACGACGATGCTCGCCTCGAGGAAACGATCAAAGATGCGGTGCGTCGCTCGAAAGTGGTGATCACTACCGGCGGGCTTGGTCCAACAGAAGACGACATCACGCGCAAGATTACCGCACGTGCACTCGGCCGCCGGCTGTTGCTCGACGAAGTCGTGCTGGCAGAGATTCGACAGCGTTTTCAGAGTTTCGGAGTGACGATGCCGGAGCGCAACTCGCGCCAGGCAATGGTGATTGAAGACGCAGAGGTTCTGCCAAATCCGAACGGCACTGCACCGGGCATGTTCCTCGATCATCAGGGCACCGCGATCGTTTTGTTTCCTGGTCCGCCACGCGAGTTGAAGCCGATGTTTGAAAATTACGTGGCTTCGAAACTTGCCGGACGTGCCGGAAGTTTGCGTGTCGTGCGACGTATGATGCGTGTCGCGGGCATGGGCGAGTCGGCGGTGGACGAGAAAATCGCGCCCGTTTATTCGCAGTATGACAATCCGGTTACGACGATACTCTTTAACAAGAGTGAGATTGAGATTCATCTGACGGCGCGCGGGCGAACCGACAAAGAGGCGGATGATTTACTCGATCGGTTGTCGGGACAGATTGAAGAGCAGCTTGGCAATGCGGTGTTTTCATTTGGCGGCGAGACGATGGAAGAGGTCGTGGGTTTGAAACTCGCGCTCGGTGGTTACACGCTTTCGGTCGCTGAGAGTTGTACCGGCGGACTGCTGGCGCAGCGCATCACGTCAGTGGCAGGCTCGTCGAAGTATTTCATCGAGGGTGTTGTGACTTACGCAAACGATGCCAAGACGCGGGCTCTCGGCGTCGAGCCGATATTGTTGCTCGAACATGGGGCGGTCAGCGGACCGGTTGCGGAGGCGATGGCGGAAGGTATGCGGCGACGAGCGGAGACTGATTTCGCCTTGTCGATTACGGGCATCGCGGGTCCTGACGGCGGGTCGGAAGAGAAGCCGGTGGGAACAGTTTTCATCGCACTTGCGGGCGAGGACCAGACCGAGCATCGCAAGTTCACCTTACCCGGTGATCGAAATCTCGTGCGCTGGCGCGCATCACAAGCCGCGTTGGATATGCTGCGGCGAAGGCTACTTTAATCCACAGATTACACAGATGACGCTGATCATCGTCGTGATCATTTCTTATCTGCTCGGATCGATTCCGTTTGGATACCTGATCGTGCGGAAGAAGGTAGGCGCCGATATCCGTGATACAGGATCGGGTGGGACCGGTGCAACGAACGTCTCGAGGCGGGCAGGCAAGGCGGCAGGTGTTGTCACTCTTCTGCTTGACGCGTTGAAGGGTGCTGTTGCGGTGGAGTGGGCGAGAGTTTTAGCTGGACCATCTGTAAACGCAGACTGGATCGTCGCCGCGGCTGCCATTGCCGTGATCGTTGGACATATTTTCCCGGTGTGGCTGGGTTTCCGAGGTGGCAAAGGTGTGGCGACCGGCGTCGGCGTTTTTCTCATGCTCGTGCCGATCGCCTTGTTATGCGCGGGCGTGTTGTTTCTTGCGATTGTATTCTTCACGCGATACGTGTCGTTAGGCTCAATATCTGCCGCCGCAACGGTTCCCTTGTTTGTTTGGTTGCAGAGCGTATTCGTTACACCCATTGCAGACTTGCGACCGTTGTTGACAGCCGCGATTGTTGTAGCGTTACTGATCATATTTGCGCACCGCGGCAATATCGGTCGATTGGCCAGCGGCGCCGAGGCTCAGATCTAAGATGAAGGAAATCTCGATCATTGGAGCCGGAAGCTGGGGGACCGCGCTGTCAGTTATGGCTGCGCGCGCGGGGCATGTCGTTCGGCTATGGTCCAGGAACGAGCCGGTGGTGGATTCGATCAACCGCTACCGAATAAATCCGGAATATCTGAAATCTACGCCGATCCCTGAAGGTATTCAGGCAACGGTCAACATCGAGACGGCACTCAGTCGCGGTTCGCTGGTCCTGATCGCTGTCCCGTCTCATGCAGTGCGAGACACGCTGGACATCATCGCACCGTTCCTCGGCGAGAACTGCATTATCGTCAGTGTGACAAAAGGAATTGAGATTGAAACCACCAAACGCATTTCGGAAATCGTGAAAGACGTTATTGGCGGCGAATATCCGTTTGTTTCATTGTCGGGGCCATCGTTCGCGAAAGAAGTCGTTGCCGGACATCCCACGGCGATCGTGGCGGCAAGTAAAGATAGTGCCGCGGCGCGCGTGGTGCAGACTGATTTGAGTTTTGAGAACTTGCGCATTTATACCAATGCCGATGTGGTTGGAACGGAATTAGGTGGGTCGGTAAAAAACGTGATGGCAATCGCGGCGGGGATGACTGCCGGGCTCGGCTTCGGCGCGAACAGTGTCGCCGCGCTGATAACGCGCGGTCTTGCCGAGATTACCCGTTTGGCGCGTCGTGAAGGAGCGCAGATGGAGACGTTGATGGGACTCGCGGGACTCGGTGATCTGGTGTTGACGTGCACCGGTAATCTCTCGCGGAATCGTTTTGTCGGCGAAGAACTCGGGAAGGGAAGAAAGCTCGCCGAGATCACTGCAGAGTTGAATGAAGTCGCGGAAGGCATCAACACGGCGCGAGCAGTGAAAAAAATGTCAGATCGCGCCGGACTCGAGATGCCGATCACGAATGAAGTGAATGCCGTGCTCTATGACGGCAAGCCAGCGCGCGATGCGGTTGCGGAATTGATGAGCCGCCCTTTGCGCGAAGAACATAGTTAAGCCGCGGCAAAAAACCAAAGGAGCCCTCCACAAATGTTCATTGTCCGTTTAATCGTTGCGTTCGTCCTTTTAACGATACCGCTTTACGCGCAGTCAGACCTGCTGAAGCAGTTACAGTATCGCAGCATTGGCCCATATCGAGGCGGACGCTCAGCGGCAGTTACCGGTGTTCCTTCGCAGCCCGGTGTTTATTACTATGGCGCGACCGGAGGCGGTGTTTGGAAGAGCACGGATGCTGGCATCAACTGGGAATCAGTCAGCGACAATTCGGTGTTTGGAACGGGCTCTGTCGGCGCGATTGCAGTTGCTGACTCCGATCCAAACACGATCTACGTCGGCATGGGTGAGTCGCCGATCCGCGGTAACGTCTCGCATGGCGATGGCGTTTACAAATCCACCGACGCAGGGAAGACGTGGAAGCGCGTCGGTCTCGAAGACACACGACAAATTCCGCGCATCCGCATTCATCCAAAGAATCCGGATATCGTTTATGTTGCCGCACTCGGTCACGTTTGGGGACCTAACGATCAGCGCGGAGTCTTTCGATCGAAAGACGGTGGCAAAACGTGGGAAAAGGTTCTCGGTCGCAGTAACAAAGCCGGTGCGATCGATCTGATTATCGATCCTTCAAATCCCAACATCCTCTATGCAGGGTTCTGGGAAGTCTATCGCAAGCCCTGGACACTCGAGAGTGGCGGGCCCGGAAGTGGAATCTTCAAATCGACCGACGGCGGCGATACGTGGACCGAACTGACGCGCAACAACGGTTTGCCAAAAGGCACGATTGGGAAAGTCGGCATTGCGGTCTCCCCCGTGAACTCGGATCGCATTTGGGCGCTCGTTGAAGCGGAAGACGGAGGCGTCTTTCGTTCTGACAACGGCGGCACGAGCTGGACGAGGGTTAACGAAGAACGCCGCTTGCGCCAGCGCGCCTGGTACTACACGCGTATCTACGCAGATCCGAAGAATGTCGATACGGTTTACGTTTTGAACACCGGTTTCTACCGTTCGAATGATGGCGGCCGGACTTTTACACCCATCGGCGTCCCGCACGGTGATAACCACGATCTGTGGATTGCTCCCGACGATCCTAATCGCATGATCGAGAGTAATGACGGCGGCGCGAATGTTTCTTTCAATGGGGGCAGGAGTTGGACCGAACAGGATCAACCGACTGCGCAGTTTTATCGTGTCGCACTCGACAACGACTTTCCTTACAACGTGTACGGCGCACAACAGGACAACTCGACTGTGCGCATCGCGAGCCGAAACACGGAAGGTGGGATCGGAACGAGTGACTGGTACGACGTTGGCGGCGGCGAATCCGGTTGGATTGCGCCTTCACCCAAAGACTCGCAGATCGTCTTTGCCGGTTCTTACGGAGGACTGACGACGCGCAGCGACCATCGCACCGGACAGCAACGCGACATCAATCCATATCCAAACAATCCGATGGGCTCCGGCGCCGACGTGCTGAAATACAGGTTCCAGTGGAACTTCCCCCTCCTGTTCTCACCGCACGATCCGAATAAGCTGTACTGCGCAGCTAATGTTTTGTTCATGAGTACGGACGAAGGTAGCAGTTGGCAGGTGATTAGTCCCGATTTGACGCGTAACGACAAGTCGAAACAGGCATCGTCGGGTGGTCCAATTACCAAGGACAACACAAGTATTGAGTACTACAACACGATCTTCACGGTGATGGAATCGCCGGTGCAAGCGGGAACAATCTGGACGGGTAGCGATGATGGTCTCGTCCAATTGACTCGTGATGGTGGTAAGAACTGGTCCAACGTCACGCCGCCGGCCAGCATCATGCCGGAGTGGATCCAGATCAACTCGCTGGAAGCATCGCCACACGATGCGGCCACGGCGTATGTCGCCGCAACGATGTACAAGTGGGACGACAACAAACCATATCTTTATCGTACGAGCGACTACGGCAAGACGTGGAAGAAGATTACCAATGGCATCCCCGACACGGCTTTCACGCGCGTGATTCGTGAAGATCCGAATAAGCGCGGCCTGCTTTATGCCGGAACTGAAACGGGCATGTACATCTCGTTTGATAACGGCGAGCACTGGCAGTCGTTCCAACTCAACCTGCCTGTGGTTCCGATCACCGACCTCGCGATTCAGAAGCGTGAAAAGGAACTGGTAGTTGCGACGCAGGGACGTGCGTTCTGGATTCTCGACGATCTGCCGGTGCTGCACGACATGATGGATGCCGGTGGTTTCAGTGCCGCTGGAGAGACGAAGCTTTACAAGCCGAAGGAGAGTTATCGCATGCCGGGTGGAGGTTTTCCGCTTGGACCAACGGCTACGCTTGGAAGAAACCCGGCAAATGGCGTCGTCGTTTACTATTCGTTGAAAGCGAAACCGACTGCGGATGTCGATCTGGAGTTTCTTGATTCGGCTGGGAAGTCGATTCGGAAGTTTACTGCGCGTGTCAGGCGCGCGGGCGAAGCAGCCGGACAGGGGCAGGCACCCGCGGGTCCACCGCCCGGTGAAGGTGGTTTTTTTGGTGGTGGTGCACCGCCGCCTGTTCCTATCGAAGTCGGGTTGAATCGTTTTGTGTGGGACACGCGCTATCCGGATGCGGTTCGTTTTCCCGGTATGATCCTTTGGGCGGGTGAGACTCGTGGTCCAAAGCTGCCGCCGGGCACGTATCAGGTGAAACTCACTGTGGAAGGAAAGTCGTACACGCAGAACTTCGAGATCAAGCCCGATCCGCGTTTGACGACTACGCCGGCGGATTACGCGAAACAACTGGAGCTTGGTCTGAAGATTCGCGACAAGTTGAGTGAGACTCACAATGCGATCATTCAGATCCGCGACGTGCGCAAGCAGGTTGAGGATCTGTTGAAACGCGTGGCAGGGCAGCCAAACTTCAAACTCGTCAACGACGCGGGTACGGCGCTGAACAAGAAGCTGACGGCGATTGAGGAGGCTCTTTACCAGACGAAGAACCAGAGCAGCCAGGATCCGCTCAACTTTCCGATTCGGCTTAACAACAAACTCGCGGCGCTTGGTGGAGTTGTCGGCAGCGCTGAATCCGCGCCGACAGCGCAGTCGTATGCGGTGTATGACGAACTCGTGACGCAGATCGATGCGGAGTTGCAGAAGCTCGCGGGATTGATGCGAACCGATGTGCCTGCGTTCAATCAACTCGTGCGCGATCAAAACATCCCAGCCGTCGTAGTGAAGCCGGCGAGCTCGAATCCGTAGGTAGTTGGTGACAGGATTTACAGGATTACATGATTAACAAGATGAATCATGTCAATCATGCAAATCTTGTAATCCTGTCCCCTGCTTTTATAAAAACATGAGCGAACCCGTAACAGTCAAAAAACTCGCTGCGATAACCGAAGCTAAGCTCACGGGCGACGAAACAGTTGTCATAACCGACGTTACTCACGACTCGCGTCGCGCAGGCAAGGGATCTCTCTTCGCCGCTGTCGCCGGCGCTCTCTTCGACGCACACAAATTCATCCCGCAAGTGATGGCCTCGGGCGCCGCCGGCGTTTTATCTGAGCGCCCAGCGCCCGAAGACTTCACGGGCGTGTGGCTTCAGGTTCCAGACATCCGTCGCGCGATGGCAGTCGCCGCCGCCGAAGTACAACGCCACCCATCACGCGAACTACAACTCGTCGGCATCACCGGCACGAACGGCAAAACAACAACCGCTTACCTGATCGCATCAATCCCCGAAGAAGCCGGCGAGCTCGTCGCAATGACCGGCACGGTCGAATATCGTCTCGGCAAAGAGCGCTTCAAAGCCGACCGCACCACGCCTGAAGCTCCCGACATGCAGCGCCTGCTGCGACGCGCGGTCGAGATAGGTTGTCGCACCGCAGTGATGGAATGTTCATCGCAGGCGATGGACTTTCATCGTTGTGACGAACTGGAATACGCGGTAGCAGTCTTCAGTAACCTCACGCGCGATCACCTCGACTATCACAAGACGATGGAAAATTACTGGTACGCGAAACAGCGACTCTTCGACGGTCGCCTCGGATCGCGACCACGTAATTCAGTCATCAACGTCGACGATCCGTACGGTCTGGAGCTTGCTGAGTCGTTGGAAAAAGATGGATTGCGTGTAATTCGCTATGCCGTTAAAGGCGATGCAGAGGTCACGGCTCGCGATCCGCAGTTTTCGTTGAACGGGATGCGCTTCAGGCTCTCAACTCCAGCGGGCGAACGCGACTTTCAGTCACCGCTGGTTGGCCCACCACACATTTACAACACGCTGGCGGCAGTCGCGAGTGGACTCGCCCTCGGTTACAGCTTCGACACGGTGACAGCGGCGCTCGAGAAGTGTACCGGCGCGCCAGGTCGATTTGAACGCGTGCCGCATGATGGTGACTTCTCGGTGGTAGTGGATTACGCGCACAGTGATGACGCGCTCTTAAACGTGTTGCGCACGGCGCGCGACGTGGTTAAGGGAAAGATCATCACGGTGTTTGGTTGTGGCGGCGATCGCGATCGCTCAAAGCGCGCGCCGATGGGCGAAGCCGCGGGCAGTTTGAGCGATGTCGTGATTCTTACTTCCGATAATCCACGCACGGAAGATCCGGAGCTGATTCTTTGTGATGCTGAAGAGGGAATCAAAAAAACAGGGAAGCCCTATCGCAAGATCGCGGACCGCACCGAGGCGATTCACCAGGCCATTTCTGAAGCGCAGAATGGAGACCTGGTGTTGATTGCCGGAAAGGGCCACGAGGATTATCAGATAATCGGCCGCGAGACGTTTCACTTCGACGACAAGGAAGTAGCCAGGGCAGCCCTGGCCCAGCGGGGTTAGCTTCACAGGATTACAGGATTTTCATGATTTACAGGATTTCATCTTGTACATTCTGCAAATCCTGAAATCCTGTAAAACTAAACTGTATGCATCTAAGCTCGCTTGTTTTCTCGGTCGTCGTAGCTTTCGCCCAAACCTACGGCCCGCCAACGACAATCACCACCATCAAAGAAAAATCGATTTCGGAGAGCAGTGGTCTCGCCGCCTCGCGTTCAATGCCTGGAGCGTACTGGACACACAACGACTCGGGCGATGGACCGTTCATCTATGCATTCGATACGCGCGGCGAATCGCTCGGTATCTTTCGCGTGACGGGCGCCGAGGCATATGACTGGGAAGATATTGCTGCCGGTCCCGGACCACAGGCCAACAAGTCGTATCTCTATCTCGGCGACATCGGCGACAACGATGCGGCACGCGATGAAGTGGTCGTCTATCGTGTAGCTGAACCCGCACTAACAACTACGACTCGGACCCTAACGAAAGGTCGTCCAAGATCAACCGAGCCCGCTGAAGCAATCAGGCTGAGGTATCCTGACGGTAAGCACGATGCCGAGGCGCTTCTCGTCCATCCCACCACAGGCAACATCTACATCGTCATCAAAGTCCCGATCGCGAACCCTGCAGTTTACGAAGCCACTGCGCCATTCACACCCGGCAAGCTCGCCACGATGCGACGTCTCGGTGAGATTCATATCCCAAGCATCTTTGGCGGTGTCATTACTGGAGGAAGTATTTCCCCCGACGGAAGGCGCGTAGCTTTATGTGACTATTTCCAAGGCTACGAGATTCTATTGCCTGCAGGCAGCAGTGCTTTCGACGACATCTGGAAGCAGAAGCTGACAGGATTTGATCTCGGCAAGCGCAAACAGGGTGAGACAATCACGTACCGCCTCGACGGCGACGCTCTGCTTGCCACCAGTGAAGGGAAGCAATCACCGCTGATTCAGGTTGAACGTCTACGGTCCAACAGGAAGTAAACAGGCAATCCCAGAAGTATCAGGCCGAGACCGATAGCGGATTGCCGTGGTGAGTTTCGAATCGTCATTATGATCAGCGCGGTTGAGACGATCAGAAATAACACCGGGACGACCGGGTAACCCCAGGTGCGGTAGGGCCGTTCTGCGTCCGGCTCGCGCTTTCGGAAAATGAAGATCGAAGCGGCGACGAGCGCATAAAAGAGTGTGAGCGCGAAGATCGCGTAATCAGTCAGCGTGTCGTACTCGCCGGAAAGAGCCACCACACAGGCCCAAAAACACTGCACGACAAGAGCCCTGATCGGCACGTGAGTCCGTGGTGATACCTGGGCCAAACTCTTTACAATCAGACCGTCTTTCGCGAGCGCGTAAGGTATGCGCGCAGTTGCAAGAATCGAGGCGTGTAGGGCGCCGAAAGATGAAGTCATCATAGCCGCCGCCATGATTGTTACTGCGAGGGAGCCGAGCAGTCGTCTCACCACTTCCGCGGCCACCGAAGACGATGCAGGCACGCTCGCGATTTCAGTCGGCGTCAGCACGTGAAAGTAATTTAGGTTTACGAAAAGATACAGTGCCATGACGACGAACCCGCCGCCAATCAAAGCGAGCGGCAAATTACGTCCGGGATTTTTTACCTCGCCTGCCAGAAACGTGATGTTGTTCCAGCCATCGTAAGCCCAAAGCGCGCCGATCATCGCAGCGGAGAATCCGGCGATTCCGCCGCCCACTATATCTACTCCTTCGCACGTTCCGCCGTTGTTAATGAGAGCGAGATTGCCCCAATTACCATCGCTGTAAAAGAACGCGCCCAAACCCACCCCTATCAACAGCACGACCTTCATGCCGGTGAGAACACTCGCGACGCCCCCGCTGACTCGAACTGCGGCGCAGTTGATCAGTGTGGTGATGATGATGGCAAGCAGCGCAACTAATTGCAGCCGAGTGAGTGAGACAGTAAAGCCACCGGGAAGTGCGAATGGTCCAAGTACTGCAGGCTTAAGAGCTCCATGAACCAAATCGTTGAGAAAGATCGCAAAGCCGACTGCGAGTGCTGCGGCTGATGCCGTGCGAGCAATCAGAAACTGAGTCCAGCCATAGATAAACCCGAGCGGTCGTCCGTATGCATCTTTCACGAGCCCGTACTCGCCCGCCGCACGAGGCTTCATGGCGAGCAACTCCGCATACGTAAGCGCTCCGGCCATGGCAAGCAGGCCGGCCAGGACCCACACGATAAGCGCTTTGACAGGAGTTCCGACATTGCACGTCATCACACGTGCCTTGAGAAACACTCCGGTGCCGATGATGTTGGCGACGTTAACTGAAATTGCGGCGATCAATCCCAGCCCGCGGATCAGTTGTGTGTGTTGAGTCTGCATCCGTATAAAATCCGCGTTTATCTGTTGGCTAAAAAATGTCGCTCGTAATCAAGTCTTCGTAGGTATCTCTTCGACGGATGAGGTCCGTATTTCCGTCTTTGCGAACCAGGACTGCTGCTGGAAGCGGCCGGCCGTTGTAGTGAAACATCTGGGCCAGCGAGTAAGCGCCACAGTTCAACAGCGCCAGCACCTCACCTGGTCCAACATCTTCAGGCAGGCGACGATAATCAGGCAAACGCCCTTCGCGTTCGATGTCAAAATAAACGTCACCGGAATCGCACAAAGGGCCGGCAACCTTGTAATCTCGCGCGTATGGCGCACCTGCTCGCGACGCCGAGATCAAGTGGTAGTACCACTTGTAGTTGTTCATCGAGAGCATGATGTTGTAACCGGCGTCGGTCAGCAACCACACATCATCTGTTTCCGGACGGCGCTTGATATTCCGCACAGTCGTGAGCACCAAACCAGCGTCAGCAATAACGCTGCGTCCCGGTTCCAACAGGATCGTCACCTGATCCAGCAAGTGTTCGGCATTCGCCGCACGAGCTGACTCGCGTGCGACGCGCAAAGCTTCACTGAGCACTGCGGAGGGCTCGAGGTCGGCGCCGAGCATGTCGCGCTCGTGTTCCGGAAGTTGGTCGGCCTGCGTGCGATCGCGCAGGTAGTTGACGGGAATGCCGCCGCCGAGATTGATGTGCTCGAGCGTGTGACCCGTCTCGCGATGAATCGTGACGAGGTGTTCCCACATGCTCTTGAACGCTTCGGCGAATGGTTCGACGTCGGGGGTCTGCGAACCGACGTGAATGTGAATACCGCAAACGTGAACCAGGTCGGGTCTTTGGAGACCACGACGAAATGCAGCCAGCACTTCGGAAGATGAAATCCCAAACTTCGACGTCAAGAGCGCTGTTTGCAAACCGAGATGCGAGCGCGTGCCGATTTCAGGAACGAGTCGCAGCGTGATGCGCGCTGGAGAAATGCTTTCACCGCGTCCTCGCAGTCGCTCGACAGATTGTTCGACCAGGTCGATCTCGTAAATTGAATCGACATTGATCGCGTAGATTCCGGCGCGTACGGCGTCGTCGATTTCTTCATCAGACTTGCTCGTGCCATTGAAGATAATCTGGTCGGGGCGGAAGCCGACGCGTAGCGCCTTGAAGAGTTCGCCGCCGCTGTTGACTTCGATATCGATTCCCGACTCAAGCACGACCTTCAGGATCGCCATGTTTGAGTTTGCCTTCGATGCGTAGCAAAACTTGATCGGGCGGTCCACCGCTTCGGCGGCGCGTTGCAGGCGGGCGATGTTGTCGCGAATACGACCTTCAGAAAAAACAAACAACGGCGAGTTGAACTCTTTCACGAGTTCGAGGGTATCAACGCCATTGACGGTCAGGTGATCGTAGCGCACTTCCAGGTATCCCGGTATAGACCACGCGGGACACAGAGTGGCAATTCCAGATGACATTCTGTGGTTTCAGCTCCAGTTGGGATTTTTATCTGCGGCCTAATTCGATTTAACGAAACTATAACTGAGCGTCCCGCTGACTCTGACTGGTTCGCCCATCATCAGCGTAGGCGTGAACCGCGCCAGGCGCGCTGCGTTTACAGCCGCGGCTTGCAGATGTTGCGGTCCAGAGACAGCCTTGGCATCGACGACACTGCCTTGCTCGTCGATCAACACCTGGACCAGCACGACGCCGGTCGCTTCACCTGCCGGAACTTCGGGTAACGGCAGGTAGATGGCCTTGCCGTTCAACATACCGCCGGCGATTGGCGCTTTCTTTTGACCCGGCTGATTAGCCTGCGGCGCCGGAGTCTGCGGTTGATTGGTGCCCTCGGCACTGTTTTCTTTGTTCGGTGTAGGCGGTAGCTCAGTCTCGCCTTCTGCGCCGGCGTTGTTCTGTTGTTGGTTCTTCGCCTGGCCGGCATTCGGATTAGCGTTTGGATCGACGTCCGTGCTCGCGGTGACCTTTGAAGGCTCGCGCTCGGGCAGTTCGAACGAGCTCAGGAATTTTTCATCCAGGGCGTCGTCCTTTTTAGTGTTGAGCGTGATGATCGCGTAGAACCGCTTCTTCGTCACAATCGCGTCGACGGATCCGCTCAGATCGCCCAGAGTCATTTTGTACGATCTACTGCCGTGGCCGCGGAATTGACGGCTCGTGACGAGGGTAAGTTTAGTCGGCGTCTCTTTCGACCGGACCTTCGACGGGAAGAAAGTTTTGAATGCGTCGACGTACGAGTTGAACCGGGCAAACTCTGTGTATTGCGCCGGATCGGATTTAATGCCGCTCAACGATGCAATCGCGAGCACGGGGCCGGCAGACGAGGTTGCCAGGTACAACCGCGCGTTCAGTTCCATCTTGTGATACGGGAACGTGGTCGACTCGGTGGTTCGATTCTTCGGCATTTGGACAGTGAACTCTTCGTTCTCGGGGCTGAAAGTCTCCCACTCCGGAAAACCGTCGGCGGCGGGCTTTTGAGCCTGCGCCGAAAGCGCGAACGCGCCAAGCAGGAGAATCGCGAGTGCCAAATGTAATCGACGAGAATGCATGTCATTACCTCCTTCAGCTTTGAGCTTGACCACGAGGAGAGTTGTTTGTCGCGGCTATGATAGGGTGTTCTCACGCAACGGCGCAACGTTTGAATCGGGCGCCACCTTGGAGTGCGCCAACTTGGTGGCGCTTTCATATTTTACCAAAGCGGTACCAAGGTACCGCACTCCAAGGTGGCGCTCAACCCGCAGCTATTTTCGCTTTTTCCCGATCCACTAACACGCGACGCAGAATCTTTCCGGACGGCGATTTCGGTATCTTGTCGACAAACTCAAGATGCCGAATTCTCTTGTGTGGCGCAACACGCTCGGCCACAAACTCGAGAATTGCTTCCGGTTCGATCTGCTCTCGTAAAACCAGGATTCCTTTCGGTACCTCACCCGCTTCGTCATCCGGATACGGGATCACTGCCGCGTCCGCGACGCATGGATGCGTCAACAACACAGCTTCAAGCTCAGCAGGCGGCACTTGAAAACCTTTGTACTTAATCAACTCTTTGGCGCGATCGACGATGAAAAAGTGTCCGTCTTCATCTGCGTAACCGATGTCGCCTGTGTGCAGCCACCCGTCTGCGTCGATCGTTCGCGCGGTTGCTTCCGGGTTGTTCAGATAACCCATCATGATCTGCGGCCCGCGTACACAGACCTCGCCTTTCTGGTTTGCACCGAGTGGCTCGCCCGATTCGAGGTCGACGATTTTGCATTCAGTATTCGGAGCCGCGACTCCAACCGACCCGAATTTCATGGGTTGCGGTGGCGCCGGCGACGAGTGAGTAACGGGGCTCGTCTCCGTCATGCCGTAACCCTGACGAACATTGCATCCGAGACGTTCCATGCACGCGCGCGTCAGTTCTTCGCCCAGTGGCGCGGCCCCGGAGAAGAGCGTCTTGAGTTTCGGTAACTTGTAATTGTCGACGATCGGATTCTTACTCAAACTCAAAACGATGGGCGGCACGATGTGCGCAAGGCTAACGTCGTAATTCTGCACTGCTTTCAGGAACGACTCCAGTTCAAAGCGTGGCATCGTTACGATCGTGGCGCCGGTGTAGAGTCCCATGTTTAGAACCACGACTAAACCGTAAATGTGAAACAACGGCAGCACGCAGATCAAAGTGTCAGTCTCGTAGAAATAGTCGAGCCCTTCCATCTGACAGAGGTTCGCGACGAGGTTGTGATGAGTGAGCATCACGCCTTTTGGCAGACCGGTAGTGCCGCTTGAATACGGTAACGCAACGAGATCCTTGCGGGGATCGATCTCTACTTGTTCCGCGCGGCCGTTATCGACGAGGAGTAAATCGAACGGAGTTGCGCCGGAGGCTTCTCCGAAGACAAACAGTTCGTCGAGGTGGGAGTATTCAGCGCCCGCTGCCGCTTTTTCAACACAGCTCGGAACGGTTACGAGGAAGCGCGCGCCTGAGTCTTTGAGTTGATGCGCGATCTCATACGGCGTGTACAGCGGGTTGATTGGCGAGACGATGCCACCCAGAGTCGCCACCGCGTGAAAAGCAATTGCATACTCCGGACAGTTCGGGCTGAGAATGCCGAACACCTCACCCTTCTTGAACCCGCGTTGCTTTAGATTGTAGGCAGCGATGCTGATCGCGCCGGCCAGTTCTTTGTAAGTGACTTTGCGGCCCGTTGGGCCCTCGATCAACGCGGGCTTATCTGCGAGCTCTTCCGCGCGGCGCAAGCAGAAAGGCGTGAGCGCAGTTTCAGGGATTTCTACATCCGGATAGGGACCTTTAATAATCATTCTGGTTTTATTTGGGTTAATCTATGTCTTGTGAAATCCTATCGGTCGATACCTTAGCAGCATCATCACGCCTCTGAAAAGAGAAAACGAAATGGCGGAAACCGCGAATCGTCCCCTCAACATCATCTGCCTGGCAACCTATTTCAAAGGCGCCGATTTTATTCATGAGTGCAAAGCTTATGGTTGTCACGTGGTTTTGGTGACGAAAGAGAAGATGCTGAGGGAAGACTGGCCGCGCGAGAGTCTCGACGATCTGATTGCCGTTCCGAATGATGCCGGGCCCCCCCTGTTCATCGATTTACTGGCATTTTTGTCACGCAACCGAAAGATCGATCGCGTCATTGCACTCGAGGAGTTTGACGTCGTTACTGCGGCTCTGATGCGTGAGCATTTGTGTTTGCCCGGACTGAGTAGCTCAGGGGCAAAGGTCTTTCGTGACAAGCTGTCGATGGCGGTTTACAGCCGGCGCGCGGGAATCAATGTGCCTGAATTTGTTCCACTCGTTAACGTTGAGGAAGTGGACGAGTTCATGCAGCGGGTTCCTGGTCCATGGGTCATCAAACCGCGCTCCGACGTTTCAGCAATCGGAATTTCGAAAGTCACTGAGCCGGAACAGGTACATCGCGCCATCAGTGAGATGAACGAGCGTGAGAATCTGCGCGAACGTGCTTCTTACTATGTGCTGGCGCGGTTTATTCCGGGAGAAGTGTTTCACGTTGATTCTATTGTCAACGACGGCAAAGTTTTGTTTGCCGGAACAAACCAGTATGGACGCCCTCCGATGCAGGTGGCGCACCAGGGCGGTGCGTACATCTCGCGGACGCTGGAACGCGGATCGGCAGACGAGAAGACGTTGCTTGCGATTAACAAGAAGCTCGTGCGCGCACTAGGACTCGAGCGCGGCGCGACGCACGCCGAATTTATTAAAAGTGATGCTGACGGGAAGTTTTACTTTCTCGAGATCGCAGCACGCGTCGGAGGTGCGTACATTTCAGACGTCCTGGAAGCAGCCTCGGGCATCAATCTCTGGCGCGAGTGGGCTCGCCTCGAGATTGCAGACGGGAAAGCACCTTCGAAGATCACACCGCTGCGCAAAGAGTACGCGGGCATCATTCTGTCTTTAGCCAAACAGGAATATCCCGACACATCAGCCTACGCTGACGAAGAAATCATCTATCGAGTGAAGAAGCTTCACCACGCCGGCCTGATCGTCCGCGCGCCCCGTCTCGAGCGAGTCAACCAACTCCTCGACGGCTACGGCCATCGCTTCGTCGAAGACTTCGTCGCCGTCGCCCCACCCCCCGAGAGACCAGAGTAAAGCCATCCACAGATTACGCAGATTATTTAAAAATATCTGTGTAATCTGTGGATGGTTCTGTTACTCCGTGGTTGATGTCGATTGTAGATACTTGTCCAGCCAGTCCAGCACGGTGTGGAACCAGAGTTGGGAGTTTTGGGGTTTTAGGACCCAGTGGCCTTCGTCGGGGAAGCTCAGGAATTTGGAGTCGATGCCTTTGCGTTGGACGGCGGTGAACAATTGCATGCCTTCACCAAGTGGAACTCGGAAATCCAGCTCGCTGTGAATGACCAGGATCGGAGTGTTGAAGTTCTGCGCGAACTTGTGCGGTGACCAGCGTGCGTACAACGCAGGGTTGGTCCACGGAGTTCCTTTAAACTCCCATTCGGGAAACCACAATTCCTCAGTCGCTCCGTACATGCTCTCGAGGTTGTAGACACCGTCGTGCGATACGAACACTTTGAACCGGACTCGCGGATCGTTGTTGTGTCCGAGAAGCCAGTTAATCATGTAGCCGCCGTAACTCGCGCCCGCGGCGCCGACCCGATTCCGATCGATAAAGTCGTTGCGCCGAAGAACCTCGGCGACGCCGTTCATCAGATCGGTGTAAACCTTGCCGCCCCAGTCGCCGCTGATCTCGTTGACGAATTGTTGTCCATAACCGACCGATCCACGCGGGTTCGGCGCAAACACAACGTAACCGGCGTTTGCGAATACTTCAGGATTCCAGCGATAACCCCAGTTGTCGGTCCACGCGCTTTGTGGTCCACCATGAATCAAGACGACGAGCGGATATTTCCGGCTCGGATCGAAATTATTTGGCTTGACGACGTAGCCATGAACCTTTCTTCCGAGCGCGCCAGTCCACTCGATATCTTCCCCAGGTTTCAGATTTGCTTGCGCCATCAACTGCTTGTTGGCTGATGACAATGCTGTCAACCCGCTGCCGTCGGCATTCGCCTTGTAAACTTCAGCCGGTGACACCATCGAACTCGAGGCGAAGACCAACGATCTACCGTCCGATGTAATGCGAAGATTATTTGCAAAAACATTGGGGACAATCTTCTGTGGCACGCCGCCGCCAAACGGAATTTTGAAGATTGGACTCTTACCGCGATCGAGCGCCGTGAAGTAAATCGTGTTTCCATCCGGTGAAAGGACCAGCTCTTCAACTTGCAGATCGAAACTTCGCGTCAACTCGACACTCGCTCCTGTCGCACGGTTGTAAGCCATCAGACGCCACCGATCCGCTTCAAAGCCCGCGGTCGCTTGCGAGCGATACAAGATGAACTTGCCGTCGCGAGTGTAAACTGGACCAGCGTCGTAGCCGCGATTGCGCACAGTGATATTCTTTGCCGGGCCACCAGCAAGCGGCATCACGAAGATGTCGCTGTTAGTTGAGATGGCCTCGACTTTGTCCGGATTGCGCAGGTATGCGATTTCGGTTGAGTCGGGCGAGAAGGCGTAGTCGACGCCTGATAAAGCTGCATAAGGTGGCGAGTCGAAATCGCCGCTCGTCAGATCGCGAGCCGTGCCGCCTTTGCCCGACACAACGAACACGTGCGTGCGTTTGATGTCGCGCCATTCATCCCAATGCTTGTAGAGTAGTCGCGTGATGATGTGGGCCTTGACCTTGCTGCTTTCCGCTTGTTCGTCACGTTTCTTGTTGCAGTCGTCGTTGTCGCAGTCGGGATAGACGTCCGAGGTGAACGCGATCCAGTTTCCATCAGGCGACCACACCGGGGCGGCGGCGCCAGTGGAGATTTTGGTGACCTGTTCTTTGTGATCGCCATCATTGTCCATCACCCAGACCTGGCTGCCGGTCGTGTAGGTGATCTTCTTGCCGTCCGGTGACCAGCGCGGCGCGGATGACGAACTACTGCCGGAGGTCAACTGTTTCGCGTTGCCGCCGTCGATCGAGGTCACATAGATCTGGTTTACTACTTTATTGGCGTCGAAATTGACGTCGCCAATGGTAAAAGCGACATGCTTTCCATCGGGTGAGATCTGCGGATCCCCGACCCGCCGGACTTTCAACAGATCTTCAATGGTGTAAGTGCGGTTTTGGGCCGCGGCGAGCGAGCACAGGCCAACTAACAAAACAGATACGAGGGCAACAAAACGCTTCATGGATCTTCCTCGGGCAAATGAATTTTGAATCGATTGGGAAAGCATGAGTATTATTGCATCAACCGCTGAATTGAGCCACAGATGAACACGGATTAGTAAACCGATAGGGATGATTCGTCGCGTCATAGTTGCCATCGTGGGGCTTGCGCTGAGGATTTACTTTCAGCGCATTGAGGTTACGGGTGTCGAGCACGTGCCGCTCGATACGCCGGTAATCTTCGTCCTCAATCACCCGAATGCCCTCGTCGACCCGGTGTTTTTATTCTGTCTGGCGCCGCGGCCGGTTGCATTCCTTGCGAAAGCGCCGCTTTTTCGCATGCCCATCATCGGTTACCTCGTGAAGGCACTCGACTCGCTCCCCGTTTATCGACGGCAGGATGAGGGCGAGGACGTCACGAAGAACCAGGAGACATTCATCGCGGCGAGAAAACTTCTGGCGCGAGGCGGAACCATCGGCATCTGTCCGGAAGGCGTTTCCCACGATGCGCCGGGATTGAAGCCAATCAAGACCGGCGCCGCACGGATCTCACTTGCGGCAGTTTCAACAGGCGAAGTCTCAGAACTCAAGATTGTTCCTGCCGGGCTCTATTACACGTCGAAGACGCGTTTTCGTAGTGACGCACTGCTTTACTTCGGCAATCCAATCGAGGTGGAGCCGGTAGAACTAGAACCGGACGGCACTCCGCCGCGCGAGGAGGTACGTAAACTTTCCAGCCAGATTGAAAAAGCACTGCGCAACGTGATCCTCGACGCCCAACATGAAGAGGAACTGCAGACTACCGCGCGTGCCGAAAGAATCTTTTCCTCTGCCTCAAACGACGGCGAGCCGGAAAGTCTCAAAGACGAGCTGCGACTGCAACAAAGATTTATCAAAGCGTATGCGATCCTTCAGTCACTACATCCGGAACGCCTGCGCCGGCTCGAGTTAAGGATGCTGCGCTTCGAACAGGAGTTGAACCAGGCTGGTGTCGATACTGATGAACTAACGCCGCCGAGTTCAACCAGCAGAGTACTCGCCGCGATTGTGCGCCGAACGATTCTTTTCCTGTTGATGCTTGGACCAGCCGTAATCGGAACCATCACTCACTATCCGGCCTACAAACTCGGCGGTTTCCTGGCCACAAGACTGTCACGCGATTCAGACGACGTCGTTTCAACGATCAAAATCATCTCCGCACTGTTGTTGTTTCCGCTTACGTGGATCATCCTGACAGTTGTTGGGTATGTGTTCTTTGGGTGGCTCGTTGCGCTGACGACGCTCATCGTGATTCCGTTTTGCGGTTACGCGGCGATTCTGTTTTACGAAGAGTTAGACAAATCGATAGCAGGCTTGCGTGTGTTGACGTTTTTTCTCGTCGAGAGACGATTCTTCGTCAGGTTATTGGCGGAGCGAAATGCGATTCGAGACGAAATCATAGCGCTGGGCAAAGAGACTCCGGCTGCCAGTGAATAGAATAGGATTGTGAGCAAAACGAATGTAAAACAGGGGGAATCTGTTGAACGCGAGGAAGAGCAAATTACTTTTTGCGCGCTTTGCTCTTGGTTGTCTTAGTCGTCGTCTTCTTCTTCGTAGAGCTACGGCCTGAAGAGCTACGGCCTGAATTCACCGATCTTCCTTTGCGGCCTTCGCTCCTCAATCTTCCGGCGTCCATCAGTTGCTCGTAAGCACCGCGAACAACATTGCGAGCGACCTTCAATGTGTTGGCTAAATCACGCTCACTGGGAAGCAACTCTCCTGCCGCCAACTCACCGGCCTCGATCAGATCATTTATTTGTTCCCGAATTTGCCGAGTCATCGACTCTGGTCGTTTTCGGTTGACACGAACGTTTAGTCTCGTAGCCATCGTTAACTCCCTTCACGATCAATTTTTACTTGGGGGTTCGTTATGGATTCTATGCACCGACCATGCGAGTGTCAAACAGTTTTCTTTTCAATATGAAAAGGTTAGACCACCGTGAACTTGTCGTGATAGTGCGATCAGCGATTTGGCCCAGTTAGACCATGTTTACGGAGGATCTCGACTGTGCGGTCCAAGGGCAGCGCTTCCACAGTGTGACCTCTTCCGGAAGTACTGCTGGCCCGAAAAAGAGAGTTGTAGATTGCCTCTTCAGTGGCTTCGATCACGGCCAGGAAGAGCGGTGAGACAGCGTCGTTTGAAAGTGTTTTGACGTTACGAGGCGTGTTGCGCTCGGACTGGTTGAGAGGTTTGATGCGTACGTCGGCTGACGTTGAGAATGCGATGGCGTAGTCACCGCTGCCGTTGCTGCCCGCGGCGCCCGTTCTGGCAAGGCCCATCATCGCGCGGGCGGCAATGCGGCTCAGGTTTCTGGCGTCGAGCGGAGCGTCGGTCGCAATCACGATGATGACCGAGCCATCGGGAGTATTGGCGGGCTGGGCGAGCTCGTCCTTTAAATAATAGCGACCGAGTTCGCGGCCAACGGGGGCGCCGTTGATAGTTAAAACACCGCCGAAGTTTGTTTGTACTAAGACGCCGACCATGAAGCCGCCGAGGCTCTGTGGCAGCTTGCGTGAGGAAGTTCCGATACCGCCTTTGAAGCCAAAGGCGACCGTGCCGGTTCCCGCTCCGACCGAGCCTTCTGGAACGGCGCCGCCCTTCGCCCCTCTGATTGCCGTGATGACGTCGTCGCGCGAAATGTGCCGGCCGCGAATGTCGTTGAGATAACCGTCGTTTGTTTCGGCTACGAGAGGATTGATCGACTGCACGTCCTCATTTCCGGGCAACGCGAGCATGTAGTCGATCAGAAAGTCGGCTGTGCGGGGGACACTGAGTGTTGAAGTCAGCAGTATCGGTGTCTCGATTTCACCCAGCTCATTTACCTGAGTAGAGCCCGCGAGTTTGCCGAAGCCGTTTCCGACGAAGACTGCGCCCGGAACTTTTTCGCGGAAGAGGTTTCCGCCGTGTGGAAGAATGGCGGTGACGCCGGTACGAACATTGTCACCGCGGACGAGGGTCGTGTGTCCGACGAGCACGCCGTCAACATCCGTGATTGCGTTCAGCGGTCCCGGCGGCAGTACGCCGACCGTGATGCCAAGCTCACGAGCACGCGGTCTGTTTTGAGACTGGATCGTGTTTCCCATCAACGAAGCAACAATCAGTATAGAAGCTAAGATCTTCATCTGTATGATCTGTGAATAGGTTCGAGCGGCAATTTCGCTTCTTGCCAGCCATCCCAGCCACCGATGAGGGCGCGCGCTTTGGTCCATCCGGCCTGTCGAAGTTCCTGCGCCACACGGGCGCTGGTAGCTTCGTTTGGTCAAGCACAGTAGGCAATCAGCCACGCATCCTTCGGTAGTTTCAGTTTGTGCGCCTGCGCCACTACGCCGTCGGGCTCCATCCGCACAGATCCCTTTGCCTGAAACTCGCTCGGCTCTCGACTCCGTTCGGTGCGAACGTCCAGGAGAATGACGTTCTCTCCTGATTTCTGTAATCGATCGAATTCTTCGAGTGTGATGCTCTGCGTTCCGACTGCCTCCGTCGACGATGACTCAATCACGGGAAGCGATCGAATTTCAATTACGGGCTCGGGGGTTTCTTCTGTGTCAGACTTCGAGCAAAAGCGCGCCAGCAAAGTGGGCGTGAAACCGTGAATGACGATGGATATCAGAACAATAAAGGCGGAGATACGGAAAAGCTGATCACTGCCGGGAATGCCGGCAAACACCGGCAACAGGATTAGTAGCAAAGAACTGAGTCCACTCGGTCCATACCACGCGATCACCAGCCGGCCGCGCATATCCAGGCGCGAGCCTATCAACGAAAGAAGATAGACGGGCACTCGGATCAGGATCGCAAACGCGGCAAATAAGACAGTGCGCATGTCGAGCCCCTGAAAACCGGTCCAGATCAGCGAACTCCCAAAAATCACAAAGGTGAAAAGTAACAGCATCTCCGCGGTTACGCCGCCATACTCGACGAAGCAATCGCAGAGTTCCACGTCGAGTGCGGCAATCGTGATACCGGCTGCGAACGCCGCGAGAAATCCGCTGCCGTGTACTGCTTCCGCAGCGGCATACGCCGTGAACGCCACACCGAGTGAGTAGAGCGATTCGTAATCGCGGCGAATGCCGATACGCTTACGCAGCAGATCGAGCGCTGAAACTGCTATCAAGCCGATCGCGATACCGGCTCCTGGACCGAGAACGAACAATCCGAAGCCCATCTTTGCCAAACCGCCACCAGTCTCGGGATCGTGACGGAGAGTCAAAGCCATCGCAACCGCGACGATCGGCAGAAGCACCACGTCGTTTAGGCCGCTTTCGAGACGCAGTGCCAATCGTGCGTCGGAGGGTATATCGGTTCTTTTCAGAAGACTGCGTAACAGCACCGGATCGGTTGAGGCGAGTGCGGCGCCGAGAATCGCTGCTAATGTGGGCGCGATGCCGAGTAGCCACCACGCAGCGAGCGCCGTGAGGGCGGCACACAGAATTGTTCCAGGACCGAGCATGCGAAATGCGAGTCCCGCATACCGCCTGACTTCTTTAATATTGAGAGTGACTGCATCTGTGAAGAGAACGAGTGTCAGACTGAGTGTGGCGACAACACGCAGGACCGGAGAGTCAAGGTGCATGTCGCCGAGTCCAAGGCCAAGTGGTCCGAGCGCCGTTCCTATAGCTATGAAGACCACTACGTGTGGCAAACCGCTTTTATCGACAAGACCAGACAGCAGTGCCGACACGATAATAACTATCCCTATGATCGCGAGACCGGTAACGAACGGATCAGTGCTCATTTGGCCCATCCTAAAGCATTAGCCACAAAAAAGCACAAAAAGCACAAAATCAGATACAAGATCACTTTTGTGCCTTTTGTGCCTTTTTGTGGCTGATACTTTTTTACTTGACAGATTGTGGCGTTTGACGTGAGATAAGCGCCCGAGTAACCGCCTTTTCAAAACCGACAAAGTAAGGAATCCGATGAACCTTTCACTACTGGATTGGACGGTAATCGCCGCTTATTTCATTTTCAATCTCGGTATCGCCATCTATTACGCGCGCCGGGCTTCCGGTAGCACCAGCGAATTTTTCCTGTCGGGACGCAATGTGCCGTGGTGGCTGGCGGGTACCTCGATGGTGGCGACAACGTTCGCGGCGGACACCCCACTTGCTGTCACCGGCTTCGTTGCCAAGAACGGAATCGCCGGCAACTGGCTCTGGTGGAACTTTGTCATGAGCGGAATGCTCACTGTGTTTCTCTACGCGCGACTCTGGCGGCGTGCGGGAGTGATGACTGACATCGAGTTTGCCGAGCTGCGTTACTCTGGGAAGCCTGCTGCTTTCCTGCGAGGTTTTCGTGCGTTGTATCTCGGACTTCCGATCAACTGCATCATTCTCGGCTGGGTAAATCTCGCCATGGTCAAGATCCTCGAGATCACGCTCGGAGTTGATAAGAGTGGTGCGATCAAGATCGTGATCGGCATGCTGATCTTCACCGCGTTCTACACCGCAATCTCCGGGCTGTGGGGAGTTCTTGTTACCGACCTGTTCCAGTTCGCGCTCAAGATGGGCATGGTGATCGTGCTCGCCATTCTGGCAGTCAACGCGGTTGGTGGCATCGATGCGATGAAGACGAAGATCGGCGCGATGGATGCAGCGGCCGGCGCCGGTTCACGACTCGCGTTCTTCCCGGAACTCAATTCGGCGTGGATGCCGGCGATAACGCTGTTTGTTTATCTCGGCGTGATCTGGTGGTCCACATGGTATCCCGGCGCTGAACCTGGCGGTGGCGGTTACGTCGCTCAGCGTATCTTCTCCGCAAAGAACGAACGGCACGGATTGCTCGCCACGCTCTGGTTCAACGTCGCTCACTATGCTCTGCGCCCGTGGCCATGGATCCTGACGGCGCTCGCTTCGTTAATTCTTTATCCTAATCTGGTGGACAAGGAATCCGGTTACATCAAGACGCTGCTCGATCCGAACGTGTTTCCGACTTACCTGCGCGGTTTCATGCTCGCGGCATTTGCCGCAGCTTACATGTCGACGATCGGCACCCAGCTCAACTGGGGCGCTTCTTACGTCATCAACGACTTCTATCGTCGCTTTGTAAACCGTGAAGCAACCGACAAACACTACGTCATCGCTTCTCAAGTCGTGACAGTGCTGCTGATGATCGTATCGCTGACCGTTACGTTTTATATGGACTCGATTGGCGGTGCATGGAAACTGCTGTTGGTCACTGGCGCGGGAACGGGCACAGTGCTCCTGCTGCGCTGGTTCTGGTGGCGCATCAACGCGTGGTCCGAAGTCTCGGCGATGATCACCGCTGCGATAGTCTCGATTACTTTGCAGGAAGGTGCTCGCATCCTGGCGAAACTTCAAATAACGGATAACGCTCCGGATTTCCTGAGATGGAATAGCGACGACCCGCGGCAGTTTGCGTACATCATGATCGTGACGGTTGGAATCACTACTCTTGTTTGGGTTGTCGTAACTTTCGCGACGAGGCCGGAACCGGCGGAGAAGCTCATTGCGTTCTACCGCCGCGTCAGGCCGGAAGGACCGGGCTGGACCGAAATTGCTCACGAGGCTGGTCTCGCCGAGTCGCATGCGCGGGGACGTTTGTCGCTGCAGTTCGTAAATTGGATACTCGGAGTTGCGCTCATTTATGGATCATTGTTTGGCATCGGTAAACTGATCTTTAAGGAGTGGGGAACAGGATTGCTATACTTACTGGTCGCGATTGTGGCAGGAGCGTTGATTTCACGGAATCTTTCGCGAGGAGAAATGACCGCTGAGACGCTCCAACTTGAACATGCCGAAGAACCAGTCTAGTGAACGAATAGTTTTCGCCGTCGATCTTGGAGGCACACATTTACGAGTAGCTCTCGTCGATGATACCGGGAGAATACTCAAACAACATAAACAGGATACTCCGAAAGGAGATTCTGCTGAGGACATCATTGACGCTCTCGTCCAGGTGTCGGAGCGTTGGGGCTGCAACGAGTTACCGGTTGTCGCCACGTCGATCATGGTTCCCGGCGCAGTGGATTGCGCGAAAGCAGTTGTCGTGCAGGCGCCAAACCTTCCTTCCCTCGTCAACTTCCCATTAAAGACTGAACTGGAGCAGAGGCTCGGCTGGCCTGTCTATCTCGAAAACGACGCGAACGCCGCGGTAGTTGGAGAGATGTGGCAGGGTGCTGCGCGTGGTTGTCGAGATGTTGTTAGTGTGACGCTGGGAACGGGTGTTGGAGGAGGAGTGATTCTTGACGGTAAGTTGTGGCGAGGTTCGCATGGTTCCGGGGGCGAGATTGGACACACGACTGTAGATCCGTTCAGTGGTTTGAAGTGTAAGTGTGGCAATACGGGGTGTCTTGAGTTGTTCGCGTCGGCAACGGCGATTGTGAGGATGACGCAGGAGATGTGGTTTCCGGAAACGAGTTTGAAGAGTGATGAGTTGACGGCGGAGAAGGTTTATGACGCCGGGAAAATGGGTGACGAACTGGCGCTCGCAGTTTTCAAACGCTTTGGGATGTATCTCGGGATTGGTCTCGCAAATCTAATCAACTTGATCGATCCGCAGATTATTGTGATAACCGGTGGCGTCTTGAATGGTTGGGACTTGTTTGCTGATGAGATGTACCGGCAGGTCGAGGAACGCGCTTTCCGCACGACCGCGAAGCAGGTGAAGATCGCGAAGGCAGAGTGTGGAGATAATGCTGGATTGTTGGGTGCTGCCCGGTTGGCTTTACAGGATTGATCTTGTAAATCCTGTAATCTTGTAAATCCTGTGAAAGTTTTTGGACAGGATTACATGATTTTCATGATTTACAAGATTTTATTTTAATGTCGGCATTAATCATTCACGGCCATTTCTATCAACCGCCACGTGAGAACCCATCGACAGGGGAAATCGATCCGGAGCCGAGCGCCGCACCTTATCACGACTGGAATGAACGCATTCACGCTGAGTGCTACGCTCCAAACCTAACTAACTACCCGCACATCAGTTTCAACTTTGGTCCTACGCTGCTCTCGTGGCTCGCCAGTAAACACAGAGACACATATCAGAAAATCTTAGACGCGGATAAAGTGAGCGCCGCAGCCAGAGGTGGTCATGGTAATGCGATTGCACAGGCGTACGGTCACGCGATCCTGCCACTCTGCAATGAACGCGATCGATTGACACAAGTCCTCTGGGGCCTGGCTGACTTTCGTTTTCGTTTCGGTCGTGAGGCCGAATCGCTCTGGCTACCCGAAACGGCCGCCAACGATCAGGTTCTTGCACTGCTGATCGAACAAGGTTTGCGTTATGTGATTCTCGCACCCAACCAGGCGCAGGGTGCGATTGATAGTTCAAGACCTTATCGCTTTTCACATCATGACGGATCGGGGCGTTCGTTAGCAGTCTTCTTTTACAATGGACCAGTTGCACGAGCGATCGCTTTCGAACGCGCCCTCGCGTCAAGCAAAGGTCTGGTTGATCTGTTTATCGGGGCCGCGCGGTCGGGTGATTTGGTGAATGTTGCGACTGACGGCGAGACGTATGGCCATCATTTCAAGTTTGGAGATCTTTGTTTGTCCCATGCGTTGGAGGTGGAGGCAAAAGCTGCTGGATTCTGGATCACGAATTACGCCGAATATTTAGATCAGCATCCACCTGAGCTGGAGGTCGAGATTGATAACGGACCTGACGGAGAAGGGAGTTCGTGGAGTTGTGCTCATGGGGTAGGCCGTTGGACGCGCGACTGTGGTTGCCAAACAGGAGCCGAGCCCGGCTGGAATCAACGGTGGCGACAACCATTGCGAGCAGCATTTAATTTTCTTCGCGATGATGCGGCAATGAAGTTTCAGGAGATGGGCGGCGAGTTGTTGGTAGATCCATGGGCGGCGCGCAATCAATATATCGGCGTGATTCTCGATCCGGATCGTGTGCGAGAGGAGTTTCTGAAGCGTCATGCCTTAAAGCCCTCGAACGAGAAGCGTGTATGGGATCTGTTGGAAATGCAACGAAGCGCGTTGCTGATGTTTACGAGTTGTGGGTGGTTTTTTTCGGATCTCGCGGGGATAGAGACGATACAGGTTATGCGCTACGCTGCGCGCGTTATAGATTTGATGAATCAGTTAGGACTGCAACCACCGGTTAAGCGGTTCCTGGAGATGATGGCAGAGGCGAAGAGTAATCGAGGGGGAAATGGAGCCGAGATTTTTTTAGCCGCGGATAAACGGATTTCTGACGGATGAGTCTTGGGGACATCGATCTGCATCTCTTCGGCGAAGGACGTCACGAAGAGATCTATAAAAAGCTCGGCGCGCACCTTACTACGGTGGGCCGCGCGAAGGGCGTTTCGTTTGCCGTTTGGGCGCCGCATGCGAATAGCGTCAGCGTTGTTGGTGATTTCAATGGCTGGGATGGAAGTCGTCACCAGATGCAGATGCACGGACAGTCGGGTGTTTGGGAGTTGTTCATCCCGAAGCTTACGGAAGGCAGTCTTTACAAGTTTGAGATCCGCGCGCCAAACACTCCGCCGTTCTTCAAAGCCGATCCGTATGCTCAGTTCACAGAAGCCCCGCCTGACACGTCATCGATCGTTTATAAATCGAAGTACAAGTTTCGCGATGCGAAGTGGATGAAGAGTCGCGCCGGCCGCGAGCATTTCCGCAAGCCACTCTCGATTTACGAAGTCCACTTTGGGTCGTGGCGTCGCAAGATGGAAGACGAGAATCGCCCGTTCACTTACCGTGAGATGGCCGAACCGCTTGCGAATTACGTTACGCAAATGGGCTTCACGCACGTGGAGTTTCTACCGCTCAAAGAACATCCGTATGGACCATCGTGGGGATATCAGGTCACTTACTATTACGCGCCATCCGCGCGTTATGGCGAGCCGGACGATCTGCGTTACCTGATCGATTATCTGCACCAGCAGGGCATCGGCGTGATCATGGACTGGGTTCCTGCGCACTTTCCAAAAGATGCGTTTGCACTCGGCCGCTTCGATGGTTCCGCGCTCTATGAGCATCTCGATCCGCGTAAAGGCGAACATCCGGATTGGGGCACGTACATCTTCAACTACGGTCGCAACGAAGTGCGCAATTTCCTCCTCGCCAATGCGCTCTACTGGTTCAACGAGTTTCATGTGGACGGATTGCGTGTCGATGCGGTGGCGTCGATGCTGTATCTCGACTACAGCCGCAAGGAAGGGCAGTGGGTACCGAACAAGTTTGGTGGACGCGAGAATCTCGAATCGATTTCATTTCTGAAAGAGTTGAATGAGATAACGCATCGCGCGTGTCCCGGAATCATGATGATTGCCGAGGAGTCGACTGCGTGGCCCATGGTCAGTCATCCCATTTACGCCGGCGGGCTTGGCTTTGATTTCAAGTGGAATATGGGCTGGATGCACGACACGCTCAAGTACTTCCAGACCGATCCATTGTTTCGTGCCGGCAATCACAATGCGTTGACGTTTGGTCTGGTTTACGCGTGGAGTGAGAACTTTATCCTGCCGTTTTCTCACGATGAAGTGGTCCATATGAAGGGATCGCTGCTGAACAAGATGCCCGGCACGACGGAGCAGAAGTTTGCCACGCTGCGTGCGATGTACGGATACATGTGGGCACATCCCGGCAAGAAGTTGTTGTTTATGGGTGGCGAGTTTGGGCAGTGGCGCGAGTGGACTGAGACTGAGAGTCTCGACTGGCATCTGATCGAGGACTCGCTGCATGGTGGTGTTCAAAAGCTGGTTAGCGATTTGAATCGACTCTATGGGCCAGAGAGTGCGTTATGGGAAGCCGACGGTGAATCATCCGGCTTCGAATGGATCGACGTCGACAACGCTTCGGAAAACATTGTCGCTTTCCTGCGCCGCTCGCCTCAGACCGGCCGCGAGATCATCTGCGTCTGTAACTTTTCCGCCGTCGCGAAGCGGGGTTATCAGGTCGAGCTGTTGAGCAAAGCCAACTACGATCTCATCCTCAACACCAACTCCAAAACCTACGGCGGCCACGAAGGTGTTGCCGTCAACGGCTCATCAATCGATCTCCCCCCGCTCACCACCCTCTGGTTCGCGCCACGAAAAACCACAAAGAAAATCCAGCCACAAAAAGGCACAAAAAGCACAAAAAAGAAGAGCACGAAGCGCGTCCGCAAGTGACTCAGCTTCGATGTCAGTGCCGTCGTTATGTTTCAGTGGCAAATAAATTTCAAATCTTGTCATTGTGAGGTCGTGAGGGTTCCGGCAAACGAACTCTTTCCAATTTCTTGAAAGCAATCCGCTTTTGCCTAAGTAATTTTAGATGTTCAGATGAGACCCCATAGGTATCGTCCGGCAGACACAAGACAGTGGACCCGCTCTTGGCTAATGCGACAAATGCCGCACCATTTTGATCATTTAGTATCTGAATGTATATCACGAGGGTTCTCCCAGTTGGGAATAGTACCCGCCCAGAATTATCTGTCAAGCGAAAATCAATAAATATTTTTGTGCCTTTTGTGCCTTTTTGTGGCTAAAATGGATCGCTTCTTTGTGCCCGCTTGTGGCCTATGTATGAGAAGTTCAGCGAGATAGACGGTACGCATCCCTGGCGAAACGTTAGCCCTGATGGCTACGTCGATTATCAGGCTCGCTATCGCCCGCACGGTCGTGTCCTCTTTTTCAATTTTCCACTCGCCAAAGAGATGGGATTGATCTCCTCCGATCATCCCTCGAGCATCGGCAAGGATCTCGAACAGATGATCCTCGACACGTTTTCACTCCAGATCATCAACGAATACGATCTGCAGCAGGGAAAGAAATTTCCTCCCGAAACAATCAAGCCTCACCCTTACATGGCGACTCGTTATCTCCAAACTCAACATCGTAATAAACAAGGTAAGACTTCCGGCGACGGTCGCAGCATTTGGAATGGTTATCTAAAGAGCGACAGCCTGGTCTTCGATATCTCGAGTCGTGGCACCGGTGCCACCATCCTTAGTCGGGGCGCACAGGAAACTCAAAAACTCATGGCGACGGGCGACACGACCTACGGCTACTCGTCCGGTCTGGCAGATCTCGACGAGATGCTTGGCAGCGCTGTCATGTCGGAAATCTTTTATCGTCAGGGAATTCCGACAGAACGTTGCCTCGCGGTGATCGGCTTTCCGGACGCGACCGCAATCGGTGTCAGAACCGCACCGAATCTGATCAGGCCGGCGCACATGTTTCGTTATCTCAAGCAAGGTCGTCTCGAGGAACTCAAAGCATCAGTCGACTACTTTATCGATCGCGAAGTTCAAAACGGCTTCTGGGAAATTCCCGCTGACGAGAACGACCGTTACCCA
>JBKPPU010000206.1:0-25089 GCA_046733695.1 Acidobacteriota bacterium | reverse complement strand
GCTCGGAGTTGTGTATAAGAGACAGACAATCGATCGGTCATTTGGCAAGAGATCAATTCGACGCCGGGCGGCCACGGAGGGCCGCCCCTACAGTACGTTCATTGTCCGACCTGTTCGACTCCGGCATCTGTTACGTTGTACTTCCTCCCACAGCGATCACAAATAACGGCCGGACCCGCCGCTTGCAAAACCTGAGCACAAAAGCACACCCAACCACCATGTCGCGCAGGATTTCCATGGACGAGCTCGTGAGGACGAACATCGTGAGTTACGACCGCGCCCGCGCCGATAAGACAACGCCTCCCGAGTCTGACGCCGCAAACGATCGTCGCATTCGCGCCCACAGTGACTCCCTCTTCGATCCAAGTCTCCACCGGTACCCAGTTCGCATCGCGGCTACGCGGAGTGAGATCGTTCGTGAGAACGGCATTTGGACCAAGAAACACATTATCGCCCACGTGCACGTGCTGCCAGACGCAGACTCCATTCTTGATAGTTACGTTATTTCCGATCGTGACACCACTCTCGATAAAAGCATGATCGCCGATATTGCAATGAGAACCGATACGCACGTCCTTCAGCACGTGAGCAAACGCCCAGATGCGCGTACCTTCGCCAATGGCGTCGGTTTCGACCAACGCTTTCTCGTGTATGAATGATGGTTCCATTTTGACTTTGATTAGTTATAGTAGCGCAAGAACGCGCGAACAAGCACCTCACTCTATACTAGATATGGTAAACATACGTAAGTCACATCTAGCTTGTGAATAGATTTATGGTCCTTGTTTCAAAGCTGCGTTCATCGATTTTGCTCTGGTCGTACCTGAGAGTCGTGTCGGCTGTTGTCGCGGTGCTTGCCTACCATTTTGGGCCAGTCACAGGCATCAGAACGATTACTTCGCTCAGAGTCCTTCTCTTATCTCCCTGGTACTCGTGGGATGTTTGGTACTACGTCGAGATCGTGAGGAATGGCTACCAACCGGGTTCTCCGACAGCTAACTTCCACCCTCTGTACCCATGGATCTCAGCGCTCGTAGCCGTGGTGATTAGAGAACCTCTTTTAAGTTTGCTGCTCGTCTCTTCACTTGCCGGGCTGCTATTAATCTTTGTCTTCTACCGTTTCGCAACGCTGGATTGCAATGACGAGCAAGCTCGGCGCGCAACGGCGTTACTGCTTTGCTGGCCCGCGAGCGTCGCGCTCTTTCTGCCTTACACGGAAGCACTGTTCCTGCTGCTCTCGGTTTATTGTCTCTTTGCCGCTCGCCATCAGAAGTTCTGGTTGGCAGGATTAGCCGGCGCACTCGCGACGCTGACGCGACAACAGGGACTGTTCCTTGTGTTGCCGCTGGCGTGGGAGATTTGGGAAGCGTCAGGACGCCGATGGTCCAGTGCAGCCAAAAAATCTCTATCGTTGTTCCTGATACCAGCCGCCTACGCTCTCTGGGTCGTTTATCGAGGTGTTGCGATTAACGATGTGCACCCTGACTTTTCCAGCATTCAGAACTTTCTTCATACCGTGATGATCTCGCCGTCAAGTTACCAGGTCACAACGAAGCATGTGATTCTTCCACCATGGTTAACGATCTGGAGAGGCTTGAACGCTTTCTGGCGCGGTGAAGTTTTGCCCTACGCGTTTATTGACCTGATCCTCGGTGCCGGCTTCATCGCTCTATTTGTTCTAAGTTGGCGGTACTTGCGGACGAGTTATCGACTGTATTGCATCGCGATTGTGCTGGTCTCATTATCCTTTTACGTAGCGGACGAGAATCCTTTCCTTGCCTTACCACGCCACTTGCTCCTGGCGTTTCCGGTGTTCATAGGACTTGCAGCGCGCTATCAGCTCCGACGCCTTCCGTTCTTCCTGTTTTTGCTGATTGAGTGCCAGCTCGGGTTGTTAGTCTGTTTCGTCTGGCAGAGGTGGGTCCCATAACTCATCGCTGCTTTAGCTGCACACGATAAACGATTGAGTCTCCAACTGGCTCTCCACTCGACCTCGTATACCAGCGATCCAGAGACGCAAAGTCATGAGTTACCTCATTGCTTGTGACCACATAGGCGAGAGGCCAGCGGTTCGCCTGCTGCTCTGAGAAATTCTTTGTATAGGCTGAATAGGCTTCAACCTGAGCTCTAATTTCTTCTGCGGAAATCGGAGTGAAAGTTTGAGTCAGGAGAAAATTGACGCGACGAAGACCAAAGACTGCGGCTTGAAACTGAAGGTTGTTCTGTAGGTCCTGATCAAATGTTTGTGGCTCAACCCCGAGCAGGTAAAGATACTGAAAGAACCTTTCCCGCCTTTCTGCGTCGCCGACACCGCCGTAGAAATACATGTTTGGCGACCAGATCTGCGGCACCGTAGAGTCAGTCTGCGCACTGGCGGCGAGCAGCGAGTTATCAAACACGACCCAGCCGTGAGTGTCGGACGCTTCGAGTTGTTCGAAGACCGGCTTTGCCTGATCCCGACGGAGGTTCAACTCAAAATGGTCGGATACCTCCTTCACCGCCGTCGCTAGTCCAATACCGACCGCAAGCGCTGCCCAGACGATCGGTCGAATCTTAAAATGGGCCCACAGTAAGGAATACATTACGACGATGCTGAGTAAAACGAGATAATTGATGATGAACTGCTCGTAATGAAACGCTTGTAATGAGCGCCCCGTGATGACTTGCTGGTTGAACACGACGAACGGCGTCACCGCGCAAGCCATTACGAACAACACCCTGGGCGACTTCCAGTCGATGCGCCCGCGACGGATGTACACAAGCAGAATCAGAACCACTGCCAGACTGATGATTTCAGTGATGCGAAAGAGATCCGGTGCACGGCTGAATGTTAGCGCCTGATTCTCGTCGATGATCTCAGCGCGATGTGAGAGCAGGTAAACGTAAGGCCCGAGCGCCGCAATTACGATGGACGCTATAATCAGAGTGGATTTTGTAACTGCTCGACGATCATCAGTGCGCGCCACCAGCCAGAGCACAGCGAAACAGGACAACCACGCTGCCGCTGCCGTCCAGAGATAGAAGTAGGAGAAGATTAAAACTGCCAGGATCGCCCCGGCGGCAAGCGCCACCAGCTTCGATTTATCGACAAACGCCCGCCACACCAAGCCGCAGAATAGAAAGAAAAGTGGAAAGGGAACTGCCGGCACAAATTGCCGCAGGAACGCAAATGACGAGTAATATTGCACTGCCACCAGCGGGCTCTCCGAAGTGAAACGCCCACACAGCAGGACAAGCAAAGTCCCCACCGCTGAAAGTTTTTCATCCTTCGTGATCAGAAATAACAGCCAGAAGACAGCAAGCGCGGATACAAATGCCATTAGGCGTGCGAGTACGATGAGGGCGGATGAGGTGGAGATTCCGAGTGCGCGAGCGGGTAGTGCAACTGCATATGCCGGCAGAAACTGAATGGAAAAATGACTCTCTCCGATCTCCGACTCTCTGCTTAGGTAAGGATTGTTGCGACGCGGGCGGCCTTCGATGAGTGCATTCAGGTAGGCTGAATAAGTGAGCTCATCAAAATCGATCAGCGCGTAAGTGCCGTGCCACGCACCTCCGCGCTTCACGATCAGACTTACCTGCGGAATCGACGTCACGATCATAACGACCACGGCAGCGATCAGCCCTGGCCGCGGCCGCCAGCGCCTGATTGAGTCGCGTTTATCCGCGGAAGTATGTGACTCAAATCCTGCTGAAAATGACTGCGTCTTCATCTTCGTAGACCAGTTTCCAATTTCTGCCGTCGTTGCGCAGCAGATTCGCAAGTGGTGCATCGGGAGATATCAACACGGTTTTGATGCCGTAGCGATCGAGTGATCGAGCCCAGTCATTGACGCCATCGTATGTTTTCATCGCCTCTGTGAAAAACGCATCACCATAAACATCCGCACGACCGTCAATGTAGACGCGATATTCCGGGTAGAGTTGATAGATCAAGTACCCACCCCAGCCGTAACGGTTGTAGATCGGACCAGGCAAATGATTGGCTTTCAGAAATTCAACTGCGGCGATCGGGTTTCTGATCGAGATGTAGTTGCTCTGATGCGTTGCAAAGTGCCAGACACGTGAAACGCTCAGGGCCAGAGGCGCAAGAAGTAAGACGATATTAATTACCAGCTTGAGACCTGTGGCACGTGCTTCTTCACCGGCCAACAACTTGTCCCAATCGCGGTCTCGTGCGATGGCCCATAAATGTTGGGCCAGCACTGGTGCGGCAAAGAGGGAAAAGATCGGAATGTGACGTGCTGATCGCAGTGCTCCCAACGCCGTGATTAGCACGAGACAGAGTTGGCCAAGGCGCGCGCGCGATGGCGACAATGCCATTGCCGCGAGAGTGCTCAACAAGAGAACCGCGAACGGAAGAAAAGTGATCTTGTGAAAGTCAGGCGAAGCCCATTCCTGTATGAAAGCGGCCATCGAGGTCGAAGTCAGCGTTTCGTAGGGGTAGGAAAACATGCGAAACCCGTTGGGATTGAGCGGAACCACCGCGGTGCAAATCAGGAAAACGATCAGCAGCGGTTTTATCTGGTCCCATTCGTGATCGAGCACCGCACGGACGATGTAGAGCGCAATCAAAACCAGTCCCAAAGCGAACCCAGCGTGAAGATTCACCCAGAACAACATTAGCGGCACGAGCCACCAGAGTCGACGGGTTTGTTCCTTCGGATCAAAGCGCTCGAGCAAAACGATATAAACGCTCGCCAGCAACAAGGTCATTATCTGGGGCCTGACACCAAACAATGGCGACGATGCTGCGGCCGCCAACAAAACAGCGGTCCCTGCTGCGTATGGTCTACCGTCACAACGTCGGTACGTGAGCCACAAAGCGAGTACGATAATCAGTGAGAAGATCGTGACGAGGCCGACGAGCCCGCTCAGACGGTAGATACCGGTCATGATCACCTCGGAAAGCCATTCATGGGCCACCCACTCACTGCCTTGCTTAGTGAATGAGTAGTCATCCGTGTGCGGGATGCTACCGGTATCAATGATCTGCTGGCCCGCCTTCAGGTGCCACCACAGATCGGGATCGATCGAAGCGGATTGACGCACGGCGAGCACAAACACCATCGACAGCAGCACGATGGGAAACACGCGTCGAAAAGTAAGCCGCTCGAACATTAGTTTTTCGCGAATGATGTTCGTGGAATTCGTCTCCGGGCGAGTCCGAATGCTATCAGTATACCGACCAAAGTGAGGGCACCGGCCGAGCCCCACAGCGCGAAGCGATCGCCCCTGCTTCGCTGAAAGTTGATTCGTGTACTTTCATCGAAAAAGCCGACAGTGAAAAACGGAGTCGCCGCATACAGTGGTTTTCCATCAGTGCGAACCCACTTCGGATGAAATGTTTGAGCAATCAGAACAGGCACTGTCTGTTCGGACGACGTCGGAGCGATCTGGATGGTGCTGACATCTGTTTGACTCTTTATCTCGACTGGAGCGACTGGGACCTTATTTCTATCAAGAGCGTCTCGCAGTGCCCTCCAGGTATTACGAATCGAACTCGAATTGTAGTGCTCCAATGGTTCGGGTTCGTCAATCCAATCTCCACTGGGCTCTTGAGGCCTTTCGATTACGATCGCACGCGGATACTGGTCGAGCTCTGATTTGATATGCGCGAAGAGTGGCGCATTGCTCGAGAGTAGAATTAGCGTGTGGGTCTTTGCAAAGTCTTTTAATTGAAGCAGCGCCTTAGCTTCGTTTTGGAAGTCATATGTGTCGATTACTAAAGCACCAAATTGCTCGAGTTGAGGCAACAAATCTATGCTTCGCTCGGGCGAACGAACCAGCAGAACGTCGAACCAGGCGTCATTAAACTGCTCTTCTGCCAAACGTATGAAGTCGTACTGTCCTCTCCGTCGCATTTTCACAGTAAAGTCACTGACCAGTAACGCGGGTCGATACTGCAGCTCGCGAACTGGAGGCGATACCGGTTGGTCCAGCTCAAAGATGGTCCAGTCGCCGACATCATGACGTGCCGACACACCTGCTTCCCGACTCAATCTTTCCTTCATTTCTGGCGAGCCAATGATCACATAGCGGACCCCGATAAATTGCAATCGCATGATATGTTGGGCCATTGGTTGGTTAATAAAATCCAGATCCGCAAGTAGTGCGGAGCTGATGCCAAAGTTCTCTCGATATGGTGAGAAGGCGTTCAGTTCGGCGTTGAAGAAACTTGAGTTTGGTGACGCTTCGCGATAGACGATGCTGATCACTTCGTTGCCTTGCGAGCCCAGGTAAGCATTTAGTGCAAGGCTATCAGATCGAACCAGTCCGCTGGCTGCGAACGCAGGTAAAACTTCAACCAGGTATCGCCCGTCTTTGTGTGACTTCCCAAACTCCAGGGCTCCGGAGATCCGTTCGAACGTTTCGGGAGTGTAAAACGCCACCGCCTTTGTCAGTTTTTTGGAAGACATTGCGAGCGCGAGTCCAACCATGAAAATTGCCGCGAACAAAACAGGGACGATCTCTTTGCGGACGCTGGAAGCTGCGATGCCGGTTTCCTGCGTGGAACTACGGTTCTTCATCTTTTGTAGATAAAGGTCGGCAAGATAAGCAAGGGAAACGCCAACCGGCACACAAAGCAGAAAATTAAAGGTTGAGAAGAAACGAAAGACCTGAAGGGGAAACCATGCTGGAGCCAATGTCCCGGCAAAGAATAGTCCGAGAAAGAGAACGAGACAGACAGTAATGTATGGTCCCAGCCTGCCTGGGTGACGTCGCAACCAAATCAAAACGCCGGTAGCCGCTAAAAAATACCAACTCCACAATGGTGTAGTCATCAGCGAGGCCAGAGGCCGCACCAAAGGCCGCGTAACCAGATACTCATACGAGCTAAGCATTGGCACAATCCAGAAGGCACATAACGCGAGAGCCAGCCATGGTGAGAGCAGGTGGAGAAGGAAATTCTTTTGTTGTTGTCGGCGGTACTCTAAGCTCGACGCACGAACCAGTCTTGCAATGTCCCAGACCAGAACAGTCGCAATAAAGATGATCGCCGTGATTGCATTGAAGAAGTTGGCGAGCACTGTGAGAGCCAGAAGAAGGGCGGCGACCGCGAAGGTCCACATTCTTTGTCGTGGCAGCAGATAAACCAGAATCCACGAAAGCATGATTACAAATCCCAGAGGTTGCGTATAAAAACCATCGAGAAGTGTGCTTGACATATCAAGGCCGTTGTTCGGCTGGATAGCTTCACCCAAAGAGTAGATAGTCGCGCTTGCGATCGCAGCTCCGAAGGCAACTGAGCGATTCTTTCCGGAGTGCACGTACGTGACAAACCAGAATGCGAATGGCATCAGTATTAACGGCACTGAGACTACAAGTTTGAACGCAGTCGCGAACGACACGAGGCCCGAGTGGTGAAGGAGCGAAACCAGCCAAAAGAAAAGTGGGGGGTAGAAATTCGGCAACGACATACCGGCGAAGTAAGCATTGGTCCACCCAAACGTACTTGGAAAGATCCACTGGTCGTATATTTGCGCGGCTGCGAAATGACCTGATCCGTCTATCGCTCGCGAGACGACGCCGTGAATAACCTCCAGCCAGACATAACTGGTGAGCGCGACAGGGAATAGTGTAATCAGGGTGAGAATGTATGCACGCTTCATAGAAGCTTATTTGATTCTGAGAACCTCGTAACCGTATTTGTCTGAGTAGACCGGTTCCAGAAATCTCTCCTTATAAAGTGTGAATGTGGCCCAATTGCGCAAAAGTTTGTATTCAGCGCCACCTCTTGTCGGGTTATGTTGGTCCCGTGCCATGAGGCTCATTCCGCCGGTCCCTTCAACCCCCATTCTTGCGGCGAACCAAAAAAGGTCGGGGTTGTATATGATGTGCGTGACCCCCTGAGCTTTAAGTTGTTCGTTTACTCCTTCAAGAGAACCCTGCTGTATTAGAAGGCGCCGCCATTTCGTGGAAAACCAACTCTCCTCAGAAGAGTAGCGACGCTGGAGGCCGTAATTCATCTGTGCTCCAATCGCCATTACGTTCGTATCTTGAGGGAGCTGCGTATTAATGAAATCAAGTGGACGATAGAAGGGCAGAGGCACTAGAAACTCGTGCCGCGAGATGTTTCCTGTTACAAAACGAAGTGATTTGAGCTGTCTCATTGAAGCCGCGCAAATTGCGACAATGGTGGCCAAAAATATGGCGACGGCGTAATAGGGCAGTAGTCTGGCGATGATTGGCATCCTCCGTCCCAACTTCGTAGACAGTGTTGTTAGCGTGTAAGCAGCAATGATGGTCAGCGCGGGATACACAGGGACAAGATAACGAGCTATCCACGATGTGAGCGTTACGCTAAAGACAAAGGCGAGACTCAGAGTCAGCAACCACCGTATCCATTTGCCGGGCTTTAGAAAAATAATGAGCGGAATGAGAAGAAATATGTAGTTTGGGTACTGGTATGGTTCTGCCATCAGGTAGGCTTTTGGTCTGGTAAAGAACTCCCACAGTCTCATCGGGTGCCGCTCGATAATTCCCTCTGCGGCTTGGGCTAACTCCCGCTCCTGCGCTGCGACGATAGTAGGTATTTCTTTCCTTGTTCTGTCAAAATGGGCGTCGAGCTTTTGTTCATCGTCGGGATTGAAGTAACGAACGCCGTTTTCGCCGTACGACGCGACTTCACCAGTAACAAATGGATAAAGTGGATTGTGAAACCAAATCGCGTTCTTGATGTACCAGGGTGAGGCGACTGCGACCGCAATCAGTGTGTAGACGATGCCACGTAACAGGATCTTGCCAAACGGCTCACGACTCCTGAAAGTCTCCGCCAGGTAAAGAATGCCGACAAAGAAAATCCAAAGTGCAGCGGTGTGTTTGATTCCCAGGCTGAAACCGGCAAAGAGTGCCGAAAGCCACAGCCAGCCACCCACGCGAGTCGAGAGGTAGTTGATCATCGCGTAAGTGCAGGCGAAGAGCAGACCGGCAAGCGCAACGTCGATACGAGTCGTAACCGCTACTTCGACGATCATTCCGGCAGCGAAAAAGGAAAACAACGAGATCACGCCCACCTTGCGTGAAAGGTACCGGTTGCAAAAAGCGTAAAGGGAGATCGCTGTTGTGATGGCAAGGAAAAGGCTGAATATTTTTGCGGCTATGTCCGACCCCATTTCGAGACAGACCACGTAAATCATGTGGATGAGAAATGGCACGTTTCCTAACGAGTTGTCGTAGGAAGGAAAAATGCGGCCGGCTTCAACGAATTGATGCGGTACTGGCAGATGATAAATAAGTTCGTCAGCAGTGTGGGGTGGGGTTAAAGCCCGTAGCATTAAGAGTACGAGTATCGCGATAAAGCCAACAGAGACGCGAATTGTTTCAGGCGTTGCGAAAGCAGTTCGATAGGCCTGCGCAATGCGTTGCAGCAACTCCGGAATATCACGTGCTGAAATCGCCAGGCATAAGATCAGCAATCCGGCGATGGACCAACCGCGCAGCAGTCCGAGTAAGCCAACAAACAGAACCAACAGCCCGATAACCCCCGTGCCGAGAAAAAACGAGAAGGAAAGGTTCTCGGCTTGAGTTGTGAACTCAAGCTTGAACCGTTTGACGAGCGTATATCCGGCGCAAAGTATTACGAATGAAATCAGCAGCGCAACAACCAGATCGAAAACGTGGTTAAGGACTGATATAGGACCAGTCGCGTCGTCTGCCGAGGCCCTGAGGTATAGATGGGCCGCGGTTGCAGCGAGGCACAAGACAACTGCGAGCAGAATGAATGCTGTCCGGAGACTTTTATGGAAACGTGAGTTCGGGTCCGGAATCGCGGGAGACTGATACATTCAGACGTTGATATTTAACCCGTCAGAATTAGACGTCGTGCTCAACGTGTATCACGCCTTGGGCTGGCATACCAGAATAAATTGATAGCCAAACAGCGTCTTTCTGAGTCTGGTCAAACCCCAATTCAGAATGTGTAGAAAGCTTAAGACTCGACCCCTGCTCGTCGCCGGAAGGATCAGGGGCAGCGGTATCGGCGTCACACTCGTGCTCAGCACTTCGTAGCCGGAATCGTTGGCGATGCGTTTTGAACTGGCCAAAGTGAAAAATCGCAGGTGGGTCTCATCGAGAATGCCCACGCGACTGTAATTGAACCGGCCGAACAGCAGGTTCAGACGAACCCAAATATTTGCAACGTTAGGTAACGACATCAGCACCTTGCCGCCGGGTTTGAGCAGTTGGGCCATGCTCTTCAAGAACTGCTGCGGACTGCGAAGATGTTCGACGACGTCGCCGAGAACGATGGCATCGTATTTTCCGAGGGTGGAAAAATCCAACTGTTCGGCGTCGCCGACGATCATGCGGCTGCAGTGTTGCCCGGCAATCTTTGCCATTTCCGAATCGCTCTCGACACCAGTGACCGTGCAACCACGTCTTGTCATCTCGGCGCTCAGGTATCCGGTGGCTGTACCTACCTCGAGCACTTCCTGCGGTCTCTCCTGATCGATCCATTCGAGAATCTGAGAGTGGCTGCTGTAAGGATCGTCTCGCTTGTACGTGTAATGCTCGCCGTCGATGTCGTATTTCGACTCGTACATCAGTTTTGCCTTGTGTAGCCGGTACGTCAGAGCTGCCTTCACACAATTGAAAGCATATGAGATTCCGTTGACGTAACAGATCTCGTCACCATAGTAAGTCGGGATCGGCCGTTCGCAAATACGCAGGCCCGCTTCGTGAAACTGGATCAGAATGTCAGTATCGAAATGCCACTCATTCGAGTTCTGACGGAAGGGAACTTTTTTCAGCGCGGCGCAACTGTACAAACGATACCCGGAGTGAAATTCCGAAAGACGCATTCCCGTAATCCGATTTTCCATCCACGTCAGAATCTTGTTGCCGATGAATTTGTACTTCGGCATTCCGCCCGCAAGTGGATCGCCACCTTCAGACATTCGAGATCCGAACACCATGTCGGCTTCATCAGACTCGAGCGGTGCGAGCAACTGCGGCAACACTTCGGGCGCATACTGCCCATCGGCGTGAAGCATCACGACGATGTCCAGCCCACGCGCGATCGCGTACTCATATCCGGCTTTCTGATTTCCGCCGTAGCGAAGGTTCTTTGCGTTGCGATGAATCGTGAGTTTTTCGACTGTTTTGGCGTGCTTGTACCCGATCGCGGCGTAGTAGGTGTTGTCGGTAGAGCAGTCGTCAAAGAGAAAAACTTCCTCCACCTTTTCCCATACCTCTTGCGGGATGCGATCAAGCGTCCAGTCGAGTTTATTGACGGCGTTATACGCAATAACAAAGATGCCGATGCGCTTCTTACTCACGATCGTACTCCCAAATACAAACAGTCCAACCCGACCTGACTTGGCCAGGGTTTGTCTGCAACATTTTGTCGGAGATCAACTAAGCCTTACTGCGGCGCTTCATTACCAGGTAGCCAACTGCGACCAAAATCACCAGAATGGCTACGATGGTCATCCAATCGAATCGCATTGTCGGGAATGCTCCTCTTAAAATGGTTTTGACCTTACTTAGTTAAAAACGCTCATCCCTGCTGGTTTTCCTGACTCGCAATCAGTTGCGGACAGGAAGACGCGGAAAGGCGGTCGGCGTCGAAGTGCTGTTCTCCTTCGCCTTCAACGTCTCCGCGTAGTGATAAATAACTCGATCCTTATCCGGAACCAGTCCAACTACCTGAATATCGCCTTTGATGACTGCTGCAAATTCTTTACTCCCGCGGACCACCGCGTCGTCGCCTTTCTTGAATCCCCAAATGAGCGCCGCCGGCGCTGTGTACGGGAAGATCAGCGCCGAGGTCGCCGCGGCTCCGACTGCCAGCGCGCTCATTTGATTACTGCCTTCGGTGGCCTCACTGAGTTGCACTGGAATCCTGGTGCCATCGATAGCAACGATTTGTTCCACCTCGAAAGTGAGTGCACCACCGCGTCCCATGTTGCGAGCCTTTTCAGCTCTGACGATTCTTGCGCGTACGGTTGTTCCACGGGGAATGACTAATGCCCCATCCACGATCACCGGACGTGTGACGGCCAACGCGATCGTGTTGTTGACTTTGAAAGTTGCTGACGACACTGGATAAAGCGTTTCAACTATCACAGCCGCGCCTTTTGGCAGCTTTACAGTTTTGACCAGCGAATTTGCGCCGCCTTGTCCTGCTTCAGGAAGATTCGGCGGTCCGTTCGGCACGACGGACATCACTTGCAGAACAGGTTCGGGAACACCGCGTCGTTTCAGGTCGTCGAGTACAGGCGGAAAGATGTCGAAGCTACATGCCGACGTGAGAATGTTTGCGATGATGAGCTCCGATTTCATTCCTTTACTAACCATTAACAGGACGTCGCGGTTTTGCAGTATGCGCGTCGAGTGGGTTTGGGGCTTTGGGGCCTGCCCAAAGGCTTCCACGGGGACGGTCAAAAACAGGACGGCAGCGACAGTCAACCAGTGTTTCCACTTCATAACCAACTCCTGGCTCGCGGGTAAAGCTTATGGTTTGGACTCCCAATCGCAACCCATGTGCCGGGCAAAATCCTAGAAAAACTGGGGCATTAGACATTTAGGGGTGGGCGCTCGGGCCACAACTGCTCGCCAGCGAGCACCTGCCAGAGAACCGAAATCGCCGATGAATCCTTAATATTTGCCGCTCAACGTAGCTCAACAGCTCGCCTTTAAAGTCGTTTTGTTGACAATGGTTGTAGGTGGAGCGTAAATTGTCGGCGTCTCTCATGGGCCACCCCCGGCGGACTAACTCTCGCAGGTTCCGCATCAACCAACGCTTTCCCCGTCGTCACACGTAAGAGTGTATGTGCTTCTCTGACCTTCACCTTCGATAGGAGAACTCTTTATGTTTGCTTCTGCGGTTGACCAGCGTTCCTCGATTCGATTCGCGTTGGCGTCAACAATCTGTATCGCGCTGCTGCTAATGGGGAGCGTATCTCCGCTGGTAAAGGTAACCGCTCAGGGCCAGGGTGGCCGAGGCATTCAGCGACCTCAACCCGGCAAGCCCGAAGGTACATGGCCAGACTTGGAGGTCGTAAAGCGAGAGTCACAAATCCGGCGCGAGCCGCTACCTCCGATTCCCTCGACCGTGCGCTCACCAAAAATGCCGTTGGAGCCGTGGAATGGCCATACTGTTGGTGATCCAGACGCGCGGATCGGAGCGGATCAAGCAGTAGGCCAAGTGCGACGTGCTCACGCACGGAGGAGGATCACCCCTCCGCCACCACTTTTTGATGACCAATTCATACAGAATTTCTTCAGTTGGGCTCTGTTGCACGCGCCGAACAGTAACACTAACGAGCCGACGTATTGGAACGATCAGTTTCGTGTGGCTTATACACAAGGACAAACAGCACTGAGATTGGCGGCCATAGAGTTGGGCAAGACAATGTTTGAGTCGGCGGAGTACGTCGCTCGTAACCGCGATAACCACTGGTACGTCTACGACCTGTACAAAACTTATCTGATGCGCGATCCAGATTCCGGCGGCTGGGCCTACTGGGAAGCTGTTGTGTCGAGCATCGGCCGTGAAAACGTTCGCCGGGGCTTTGAGGACTCAACTGAGTTTGCCACGTTGATTTCGACCATAGCACCGAACGGTTCGTTCACTGCGAACGCCGGCTCGCTGATCTCGGCAAGAGTCGACCCGCATAATGAGCCTGGGTTCGGCATGATTGGGCGTGACGCCACCTGGACTGTACCGTTACTGACGCTGCCTGGACGGAGTGGGCTCGATCTCGGTTTGTCTCTATCTTACTCTTCGATGGTCTGGACTCGCTCTGGTCCATACCTCTATTTCGACGAAGACAATGGTTTTCCAAGTCCGGGATTTCGCCTCGGGTTTCCGACCGTGCAGCGTAAAGTGTTCGATGCTCAAACGGCGAGGAACTCGTACCTGCTTCTCACCGCTAACGGCCAACGAGTGGAACTGCGACAAGTAGGGGCATCGAATATCTACGATTCATTTAACTCGACTTATCTACGCCTGACTGAGAGTGAAGGCACTCTGTTACTCCAGTCCACGGATGGCACAAGACTGAGCTTCACGGAAGTGAACGGCGAATACCGGTGTGTCGAGATAAAAGATCGAAACGGCAACTACATCACTGTTAATTACAATAACCTTGGCCGAATCACGACCATCAGCGATACCCTGAATCGCGTTATAACGTTCAACTACGACGGTAATGCAAATCTGTTGTCCATTACACAGGCTTGGAACGGACAACCCTCACATCAGTGGGTAAGTTTCGGCTGGTCCGCGCCTACGATGCAATTCAGTTTCTCGCATCCTTCACTGCAAGGGATCGTTGGAGTCAAAAATGGCAATCCAGTACCGGTAATTAGTCAGGTAGTGCTGAATGACACGTCTTATTTCACGTTCGAGTACACCAATTCGCTGCAAATGTCAGTACTCCGAAACAACTTCGGAGCGATCGAGCGCAACGCAACCATCTTCACGTATGAGACATCAGCCGGGGATGTTCCGCGATTGCTCGACAGTCGTGTGTCAGCGCACAACTGGAGCGGCCTAAACGGCGTGCCGTCTCAGGTAATCACGACGTACGGCGTTGCCGGTGATGGCGCATGTGTGCTCACGGCACCCGATGGCACAGTCTCTAAGCACTACTACGGCACGGGATGGCAGAGGGGATTGGTAACTTTGAGTGAGGTCTGGTCAGGAGGGGTGCGCCAGAAATGGACCACGACCGCATGGACGCAGGACAACACCACAGTTGGTTACGAAGTGAACCCTCGTGTGACTGAAACCAATACCTACGATACAGGCGGCAATCGCCGCCGTGTCGTCATCGACTACGGTCCATACGCACAGTATGGCTTGCCATACGGCGTCCGGGAGTTTGCTGGAGACGGCGTGACTGAGATCAGACAAACGTGGACTGACTACAATCTGGCTCAGGCTTATCTGGACCGCCGCATCATCGGCCTCGTTTCTTATGTTCACGTCTCAAACGTGGCGCAATGGCAGAGCAAGGTTTCCTACGAGTATGACGATCCAACCCGGCTGCAAGCCACGCCTACTGCAGCCACTCAGCACGATGCCAATTACGGCGCTTCTTTCACTGCACGTGGCAATGTCACCGCTATCTCTAGTTGGGACATAAACGACATCAGCAATGCGGCGAAGAAGCTAACCACATATACCGGCTACTACACGACGGGCACGCCCAGTTCCAGTACAGATCCTGCCGGTCACCAGAGCAGTATCGCCTACGGGGACTCGTTTTCTGACGGTGTAAGTCGCAATACGTTTGCTTACCCAACAACTACTACCGATGCCGGCAGCAATAGCTCCTACGTGCAGTATAACTACGACTTCGGAGCTACCACTCGTACACAGTTACCGCCGCCGGCAGACCAGTTACAGGGTGCGATTCAGGTTAAGAGCTATAATAATCTGGGCCAGCTTGAGCGCACTACGACTACCAATAACAAAGCGTACACGCGTTTTTGGTATGGGCCAGACTATGTAGCCAGTTATCAAACAGTGAACAGTGTGGCTGACGAGTTCTATTCAATTCATGTCGTAGACGGAATGGATCGTGTTGTAGGTTCGGCAAATAATCACCCCGGCAGCACAGGGGGGTACCGGCTGGTTGTTACTATCTACGATCAAATGGGCCATGCGGTCGCACGATCAAATCCGGGCGAAATCGATAGCTCCTGGGTTCCAAAAGGTGATGAGGCCAGTGGACTTTATTTCACGCATCAAACATACGACTGGAAAGGCCGTCCGCTAGTGACGACTAATCAGGATGGAACTACAAAGAGCGCTTCATATGCAGGTTGTGGCTGTGCCGGTGATGAAGTTGCCACTCTAACTGATGAAGTTGGCAGGCGAATCAAGGTTTTCAGCGATGCGTTTGGGCGACAGTGGAAGGAGGAGGTTCTCAATTGGGATGGTACTAGCGTCTATGCGACGACCGTGAGTGTGTTCAACGTGCGCGACCAGTTGACGAATGTTAAGCAGTATGCGGGCAGTGCGCCCGTCGACTCATCTTCGACAAACGCTGCGGCTTCGTGTCCGAATCCCAGCAGCACGTGTCAGGAAACATTAATGACTTACGATGGATATGGTCGATTGCAGACTAAACACGTGCCGGAACAAAACCAAGGAAGCACAGCGACCTTTTCATATAACAGTGACAACACGCTAAACACAATTACCGATGCGCGCGGGGCTCTAAAGACTTACGGGTACAACAGTCGCCATTTGCCCACGAGCGTGGTCAGTACCCTAAGCGGGTCGAGCATTGTAAGTGTAACTTACGGTTATGACGCGGCAGGCAATCGCACCTCAATGACACACACGGTGGGGGGAGCAGCGCACGATAAAACAGACTACAATTATGATGAGCTATCGCGTTTAGTCTCTGAGACTGTGCATATAAACGCGGTCCAGGCTTACAGCCCGAATTATGGCAACTACACAATTGGATACGCATACAACGTCGCAAATCAATTGACTAGCGTGGTAGATCCATTCAATTCGCCAACCACGACTACATACGATCAGAGCGGGAGAATTGCTGCCGTTACCGGCAGTTGGAATGGAACCAATTACACATATGTCAACGATCTCCGCTATCGTGCCTGGGGCGCGGTTAAAGCCTGGGGCGGACAAACTGCGCTCGTGTTGTATAACAGCAGAATGCTGCCCACACATTTTGGGGGCTCCGGCATGTCGATCGACTACACATATCACGACGATGGGCAGCTAAAAACGTTTAAGGATCTTAACGACCAAGTTGGAGATCCGCATTTCGTCCAGTTCCATTACATGTCGCGGGCCTACTCTTACGACCAAGCGGGTAGGATTTCAAATGTGGGCCAAATTGATTCCAGCGTGATGGCTCCCTTCAGTATCAGCTACGGTTACGATGCCTTCGATAACATAAACAGTCGGAGCGCCCAATACGCCTTGAATAGCGCTCAGTCAGATAGCACCAGCTATACGAACAATCGACGAAGTGGCTGGGCCTACAACGCAGAAGGACAGGTCACAAGCAGCGCTGACAATTCGGACCCCGGGGGTAGCAGCACACGATCCTGGATTTACGATGCAGCAGGCGAACTAGGGTTCGTTTCGGAGATTAGAAATGGGCAAACGAAGACGACTGCGCTCGGCTATAACGGCGATGGTGAATTAATAGGCGAAATTTTCAATGGCACGACATCTGATTACATGGTTCGCTCGACTGTGCTGGGAACCGTGCTAACAAAGCTGACCACGTCCGGGGCGAAAGACACGACCTATGTACCAGCGAATGGCCTGGTGGCGCCGATGCAGAAGATCGACCCCTTCTCGAGTCCTCAGTCATACATGATTTGGGTCTTGCGCGATCCGTTAGGGATTCAGGAGAACAACAACGGGACCCCATATGCTTATGACCCATCCGGCAACGTAATTAATAACGTTCAGCCTCCTGTTAGCGGCCCACCGCCGTATATGGCGTTCTACGGATCCACGTATGGAGGAGTAAGTTTTAATAGTTTTAGCCTGGCTAACAACCTGGCAGCGGGTTGCAATTATCATGGTGCGCCTACGGATTGTAACAGCGCCATGATAGCAACAATGGGACTCGCGTTTGCGGCGAACCTGCCTGGCGCGCATCTCGATATGGCATTAGCTGAGCAGCAGTATAGCCGGTACGTTGCGGCAATGTTCGCGGCCGCCGCCCAGAAGAAGAAACAAAAGAAACCACCAAAGCTTAGAGACATAACGTGGATGGAAAGAGAGGCTCACAAAAGAATTAAGAAAAAAGGGGGCACAAATCCGTTTGGAGTCGGAGCGGATGAAAACACGCCATTCCATTTAGATAGTATCGAGAGTCTCGTCACGGCAGCGCTTGCAACAGACGCATGTATAGACTTCTATTCGGTCGTTCTTGCGGGCGTTAATAATAAAGATAACCCGGTCTTGGCGAACGGGAATTTGCAGTCGATTTTTGAGGCTTTTTTGGCGCAAAAGAACCCGTTGTTTAGGCGGAAGTTGCCGGACAACGTAGGGCCGGCAAATGCTTACGCAGTTGGGGTAATTGGAAAGGGTGCATATATTTATATCGGAGAGCGAGATCAGCCTTTTCAGGAAAAAATGGACGCGTTTTTTACGGTTGGAGAGTTGTTCCATCTAGCTGGATCGAAATTGCCTTACACGGATGAACAATTATCGAATGCCATCCACTATAGTAAATTTGGTGAAGACTATGAAAAGAAAATAGACTACAGGACCAACCCTTTTAGTGACCAATACGACCCCAAGGACCGCAATCGGGTAGCGGACTTCTCTTATTACTTTCACCACCTTCAAGAACAATACTGCTTTACTCCAAAGCCGCGGCTGACCGATTATTGAGGGGAAAATGATTGAGGGAAAACATGCACACTCTCTGGTTAAAAATGCTTTGCACGGTGTTATTTGTCATGTGTATCACCGTGGACTTACAAGCAAAGGAATGGCGTGGCATCACCCCGCTAAAGTCAACGAGAGCAGATGTGGAGCGCCTGCTGGGAAAAGAAAATGAATTGAAACGATACCAGTTCGAAAATGAGCGAGCGTACATCTTCTATTCACACGCACCATGCGGGATGAAGGGTGTCACAGAGGTAACAGCAAAATGCCGGTGTTTGATACCGGATGGGACTGTTGTTTCGATAAACGTTACGGTCGAGGAGACGCGCAGATTTTCAGCTCTCAAACTTAACCCGCGAGAGCTTCTGAAAGAGTTCGTGCTTCCCGGCATGTATGATTATACGGACCTGAAAGAAGGTGTGAAGTATACCGTAGATGAACGGACGGACCAGATTGCCGAAATTGTTTACCTGCCTTCAGCCGCAGACTGCGAAGCTTTAGTCAAGAGCAATAAGACGAGACCAGCCAATGAATGGGAGGGATTACTTCCACTACATTCATCCCGCGAAGACGTTGAGCGCCTGCTGGGGAAACCGCAGGCCGTTTTCGGTTCCATTGTCATATACCACCGAAGCGTCGACTCTGTTTGGATCAAGTATATAGACCAGGGCTGCGTTAATAAATTCGCCTGGAACGTACCGCTTGGTACTGTCGAACGCATTCAAGTGAGTCCGAAGTCGACCGTGCTTCCTGGCGATCTTAAGTTCGATCTCAGGCAGTTCCGGAAGTTCGTTAGTTTTCATCCGCCAGATGTTTTCTATTATTTAGATTTGTACGAAGGAATTACTGTGGAGACCAGGTTGTATGGTGACCGGGAGGAAGTAACACAAATAACTTACGAAGCAGCGGCTCGGGACGAGAATCTGCGTTGCCCGAATCGCCAGAAACGTATCGCCTAATATCTTAGCAAACGCATTAAGTTTCAGAATCGCGCGGATAAGCAACTTGGTCAATGGTGGGGTAAATGGCGATCGTATCTCGCCTTTTAACTCACGGGAGAACTATATAAATAATTCCGTCCTTCAACTACTGTTCCCGTAACGGTGACATATTCGCAACGGCAACGTTAATAGAAACCAATGATGTCTGTGGTTATATGAAGATAAAGCGAGAAGGCCATAGGCTTACGCTTGGCTATGCTTTTCAAAGCTTGGTTTGCGTTTCGATATTCCAGTCGGAGTCGAAGTGGCGGCAACTGATGATTTGACCACTTCGTACGAGATTGAATTCAAAGGCGAACGACTGGCAGATTTCCTACTCAGATTTACCTCTGAACACAGGCAGTACTCCTGGGAGGTTCAAGAAGGAGTTATCAATATCTTTCCAACGACCGCTCACGATCCCGTAACTGTAAAACTACTGCAAGCGAAAATCCGCGACTTTTCCATAGCTCCAAACACGGACGCTTTTGTATTTACAAACAACCTCATGGAAACACCAGAGGTAAGCGCGATAATGAGGTCCTATGACTTGAAGCCCGCTGGTCCGAATTTCTCGGGGTTATACTTTCCGCAACTGGGGCGCGCCTTCACACGGAAGTTTGAGAACGGTACAGTTAAATCTATCCTTAACAATGTAGTGAAAGAGAGCTCCACAGCTAAGGCATGGACCATCATGAGGTTGAGTGATCAGAAACTCTTCATCAGAGTTGATGCAAATCTTGAAGCGGAAAAAGAAACATCAAAAGCTCCCCAGTTATAAGGCTTCACGATGCTTCGAATCGCACTCGCGAATATTCGCTTTCCACAAACTCCAGAAGAATCAATCACGCTAACCGAGCGGGCAATCGCTGAGGCGGCGGAGGGTGGGGCCGAGGTTGTCTGCTTTCCTGAGTGTTTTGTGCCTGGGTATCGAGCGCCGGGGAAGAGTGTGCCGCCGCCCGATGAAGTTTTTCTCAAAAGCGCGTGGGCCAGGATCGCCGAAGCTGCCGGCAGAGCGAATGTCGCCGTGGTCGTCGGAACGGAGCGCGTTGTTAACGATGCAGTATTGATTACAGCACTTGTGATCAATCGTGATGGAACCGTGGCGGGCTTTCAGGACAAGGTTCAACTCGATCCGTCGGAAGACACCATCTACTCACCAGGCTCAGGAAGGCAGATGTTTCAGAGCGGACCGCTGAAGTTTGGCGTCGTGATCTGTCATGAAGGTTGGCGCTATCCGGAGACGGTGCGCTGGGCGGCGAGACGCGGAGCGCACGTTGTCTTTCATCCGCAGTTTCATGAAGCCGCGCCGGGCAGTCATGTTCCTTCCGATTACGCAGAGTCTCAGAATTCATTTCACGAGAAAGCTGTCTTGTGTCGAGCGGCAGAGAATACCTGCTACTTCGCAACCGTCAACTATGCGAGTGCCGGCTCGCCGACCACTTCTGCTGTCGCGCAACCCGACGGCACACTTCTCACTTATCAGCCTTACGGAAAAGAAGGGCTCCTCTTTGCTGACCTGGATCTCAGCGCCGCCACAGGTCTGCTTGCCTCGCGCTATCGACCGACAGAGTAAATGTTTGGAACGCTACTGACACTCAGACGTTGAAGGGTCAAGGCAGTGCCAACCTCGACACCGGAGGTGCGTATGGAACAGAAACCGATTCTCAGAAGAGGCTTACTGACGGTAATTGCGCTTTGTCTCGTTGCAATCTCGTTGGCCGTGATGAAGACGTCAGGACAGGAGCCGGCCCAGAAGATCCGACCGATTGTTTGGGAATATCTGGTTGTGGCCGGTCCCAGTACGACAAATTTTTCACCGACCAGCAATGAGAATATGCGTAAGGAAGTAAACGCTTCGTTTGCTCGCGAAGGCTTTGTCCTCGAGCAACACATGGACAAGCTCGGAGCAAACGGCTGGGAACTCGTTACAGTTGCAGGACCACCAGCCGACCCTGTTTTCTATTTTAAGAGACTCAAAACCCGTAGATAGCTAAACACTGACTTGCCGCGACGCGACAGCTTCCAATTCCGTCAGCACGCCCTTCTCGAGATGCATCTGCTCTGACGCGAAGCTGGCGGCGTGCGGGTCGTGAGTGACGAGCATGATGGTCTTTTCCATCTCTGAATTGAGAGTCGCGAGTATATTCAGAATCTCTTCACCGGAACGCGCATCGAGATTGCCCGTCGGTTCGTCTGCCAGAATCAAATCAGGATCGGTGACGATCGCGCGCGCGATCGCAACGCGCTGCTCCTGACCACCCGAGAGTTGCTTCGGCTGGTGGTGCATGCGGTCACTCAAGCCGACGAGATCGAGCGCAGTTTCTACGTTCTTGCGGCGTTCTGCTTTCGACAGTTTCGTCAATAGCAGCGGCAGTTCGACATTCTCGAATGCTGTCAGCACCGGCACGAGGTTGAAAGTCTGGAAGATGTAACCGATATGAGCGTTGCGCCAAACGGCAAGCTGACTCTCAGTCATGCGCGTGAGTTGTGTGCCCATAACTTCCACGTCGCCTTGAGTCGGACGATCGATGCCGGCAAGCAGATTCAACAGCGTCGACTTGCCTGATCCACTCGGACCCATCAGAGCCAGAAAGTCGCCCTGGTGCAATTCGAGATCGACCTGGTCCAACGCAACGACTTCGAATCCATCGCGATTGAAACGCTTGCTCACGTTACGAACTCTCACAATCGGATCAGACATGATTAGTTCATCCTCACTGTACTTTTACCCGATCGCCATCGCGTAACTTATCAACTCCCGCGATCGCCACGGTTTCATTGCCACTCAATCCATCGAGAACTACATACGTATCGCCTTGCTCTTCTCCGGTGCGAATCGTTCGCTGCTCGACCTTGTTACCCTTTACGACAAAAACATACGAACTGTTATCAGCTTTTACCACCGCGGTTTTAGGAACGAGCACGCGCGCCACGGGTTTGTTGTCAGTTGCTGCCGGTGCGTCAGAAAGGAAGTTGACGCGAGCATTCATCTCCGGTCGCAGTTGCTCGTTTGGATTCTCAACCTTGACCTTGATCTGAACCGTCGACTTCGCGCGGTTTGCTTCAGGTGCGATCTCTTCGATGAAGCCCGTGAATTTCAGATTCGGATAAGCCTCGGGAATGATCTCGGCGCGCTGTGATGGCTTCAGACGCGCGAACTCAGTTTGGCTGATATCCAATTCGACTTGTAAATCTGTCAGATCTGCGAGGTCGACAACTGAAGTCCGCGCGCCCGAACCGCCGAATGCAGATGGACTAACCATTTCGCCCGGCTCAACGCTGCGCGCGAGCACCGTGCCGGTTACGGGTGCTTTGATCTCGGTGGCAGCGAGCTGCGTGTTGGCGTAATCGAGTGCTGCCTTCATCTGGTTAACGCTAGCTGCGGCGGCAGTGATCTCTTCTTTGCGAGGGCCGATGTCAGTCATGGTGCTGGACTGGCGCGCCGCCTGGACCGTCGCCATCGCGCTATCGCGTTGAGCGAGTGCCCGGTCGTAGTCGGCTTTCGAAGCCACACCGGAGCGGAATAGTGATTCGGTGCGCTGGTACTCGGCTTCAGCGTTCTTCAGATTTGCCTCGGCCTGCATGACCGCAGCTTTGTCTTTCAACTTTTCTTCGGGTCGTGAACCGGTGCGGAGACGGTCCAACTGCGCCTGAGCGGCCGCGAGGTTAGCCTTTGCCTGGTTCACCTGAGCGACGAACTCACTGGCTTCGAGTCGGACGAGCGTTTGTCCGGACTGGACCGTGTCGCCTTTCTCGACGCCGATCCACGCAACGCGTCCCATCACTTTCGCGCCGACGGCGATCTTGTGATGGGCCACGACGTAGCCGGAAGCGGATAGAACGCTTTCGCCGGCAGATGCTGCGCCCGTTTCGACTTTAACCGGAGCTGCGGAGATCGTTTTCGTACTCGAGAAGAAAAACACGTAACCGAGTCCCGCCAGTGCGAGCACCACCGCGATGCCGAGCAGCAGGAGTTTTGGCGAGCGATTGTTCGCGGCGGGCGACGGCGCCGGCCCGCGATCGATCTTCAGGCTGCGAAGACGTTTATTGAGATCGTCCTGAGATTCTTTTGATGTTGGATTCGTTACCATTTTATTAGACAGGATTTACAAGATGTCTCTCAAGATTTACATGTCAATCCTGAGCAAAATCTTGTCCATCCTGTGAAGCTAAGCGCGTAGTGCATCGACGATCTTGAAGCGGGATGCGCGTATCGACGGCAACAGCGAGCCGACAAACCCGATGATTCCCCCAAAGAGCAATGCCAAACCCATCAAATCAAGCGTGACTCTAAAGTTGAATGCAATCTCACTAAACGTCACCCAATTGGATGTTCCCGTCGAAACGAAATTCAGCGGCAACGCGAGGACGATTCCGATCGCAGCTCCAAACAACGCGATCGCGATCGACTCCAGAAGAAACGCGATCAGAATGCTCAGGCGACCGAATCCCAGCACACGTAGTGTCCCGATCTCCTTCGTCCGTCGCGCCACTGCCGCATACATCGTGTTCATCCCGGCAAAGGCAGCCCCGACGGCCATGATGAAAGTAATGAACCCAGCCAAATACCTCAGCGCTCCTGCCGCAGTACCTTGCTGATCCTCATAGAACGTGCGCTCCGAAACAGCTTTCAAATGGAGCTTCGGATCGTCTGTGATTCTTTTGCTGAGCGCTGTCAGAATGTTTGGATCTTTGACGCGCATCAACACGGACGAGTAGTTCTCGCGCTTCGTGGTGCTCGCAAGCGAATTGATGTCGACCCAGATCTCCGATTCAAACGCCTTGCCGGCGGAATCAAACAAACCGACTACCGTGTAGTCAGTCGTTTGAATACGGAACTTGTCGCCAACGTCGAGCCCCTGAAATCTCTCCGCAATGCGCTTCGAGACAACTGCTTCCGTCAGACCCGGCTGAAACAATCGTCCGGCGACAGTTTGAAATCCAGAGCGCAACTTAAACGACATTGGTCCAACACCGCGCACGGTGACATTCGAACCCTGGCTCATGCCTTTGCGAGCTTTGTAGATCAGCGTGACCAGTTCACCGGCGGCGAGCGGCTTGTCAGCTTCGCGCTCAACTCCGTCAAGGTACATCAGGTCGTTGAAGTTCTCGCGTGTCACGGAGCTGTTCAACTCGGCCGTGCTGCCCTCACGCAGCACGATCATGTTCAATGGCTCGCCACTGCTCGAGAGCGTCATTTCGATACCGCGCGCGAGTGCCATCACCATTAAAAAGACGGCGACAGTCAGGCCAATCGTGAAGGCTGTCGCGAGGGTGCTGCCTTTCCTGACGATGATGTTTCTGATGTTGTACTTGATGGGTAGTGCCATGTTATTCAGTGCTCCGCAGGGCTTCGGCAATCGTCAAACCCGAAACACGATAAGCCGAGTAGACCACGCTGATGAATCCCACCAGAATCGCCAGGCCGAAGGCAATCGCGAGCGTCTCACTGGTAGGAACGAACGAGATCAGATTCGGAACGTAAAGACTCAGATCGACTGACCGGAAGAGCAATGCTGCGGCGCCGATTCCGATCGCAGCGCCGATACAAGCGACCACCAGCGACTCGCCCAGAAACAGCGCGATGATAGTTCCACGCTGAAATCCAATTGCTTTAAGTGTTCCCACTTCCTTCGTGCGTTCGCGCACGGTCATCGCCATCGTGTTACCCATCACGAGTAGCAGTGAGAACGTGATTGCGGCCATTATTGCGTAGAGAAAGGTCTTTACGCCGCCCATCATGGTTTGGAAACTAAGAGCGAA
>JBKPPU010000205.1:0-5316 GCA_046733695.1 Acidobacteriota bacterium | reverse complement strand
AGTGCGAGATTTGAAGACGCCGCACATTTAATTAAGTTCAAAGTCGAAACGGCATGGAAGGAACCATTCTGGACCGAGGCAAAGGTACTGGCGCGAGTGGACAGTTGTTTCAGTTTGCCAAGGATGCCCCAAAAGGGAGAGAAGTATCTCGTTTATGCTGAACCACTCAATCCGAATGATCCGTTCAGCACTCAGTTGAGGACAGATTCCTGCTTCACAAGGACTGCACTCCTGTCCGAAGTCTCACCGGTGACTGGCATTTACTACAAAAACCAGGCGGCCGACGACATCCGCTTGCTCAACAATTTAATGCTCATGTTAGCCCCGCCGTCGAAGCCGGTCTTTAATCCATTGCGGGTACGATGAATGCAACGGCCGGCCCTCGCCCTCCTCTCAATCGCGATCGTTTGCTGCACCTGTTTCGGCCAGGTCACCAACTTTGCTTACGAGTTGACGAATCAGCCTGCTGATAAACGCGGCGAATTGCTGGCGGCTCATCCAGAACTGATCACCGTTGCATTACGCAGAGAACTGATCTCACTCGGCAACCTGCGCTTCACCAACACCGAGTATGCGAAGGCTCTGGACATCTATCAGCTTGCACAAACAATCTCCCAACAGATCGGCGACCAGGAAGGTATTGCAACGGCACGACTCAACAGCGGCAGTGTTTATTACTTTCAGGGCAATTACGACCTCGCACTCGATAACTACCGCCAAGGCGAAACACTCTTTCTCAGTCTCAACAATCGTTTCGAAGCAGCTCGTTGTCACTATGGAATCGGCCTCGCGTATCAGGCTCAGCGGAAAGAAGCGGATGCATTGAAGGTGTTTGAAGAAGCGCTGCCGGAATTCCAGTCAGCCGGCGATAAGACCGAGATTTTGAATACCCTCGCAAGCATCGGCGGCCTGCAGTACCAGTTGGGGAATTATGAAGCCGCCGGTAAGACGTTGCTTGCCGTCGCCGCTATGGGTGAGAACGGCGAGATCTATTCGCGTGTTGCGGAAGCGTTTTACATGCAACACGATTACGCCCAATCATTGGTTTACTACCAGCGTGCGCTCGAACTCTTCACCGCTCAAAACAGTGTCGCGGGAATTATCGGCGCGCTCGGCGGCGCCGGAAACTGCTACTTCTATCAGCGTAATTACGATCGTGCTTTGGAACTTTACAACCACACCCTCGCGCTCGAACAAAAGCTAAACGATCAAACCGGCGTCGCCACTCGTTTGCAGAACATCGGTCACGTACATCGCGCTCGAGGTGATTATGCATCGGCGCTCGAGGCCTACTTCAAGAGTCTCTCCATTGCTGAGCAACTGCCGGGGAAGGCGACTGCAGCGACGACGTTGGGCAGCATCGGCCTCGTGCGAGCGATGCAGGGAGACAATGCTCAGGCAGTCGACTATTTCAACCGCAGTGTAGCCGCTTATCAAATCAGCGGTGACGAAGTTGGTATGTCGCGGATGCTGAGTTACATCGGGAACGCTCGCTATACACAAGGCCAGTACGATCTGGCGCTCGAGGCTTATGAAAAGGCTCGCGAGCTTCATAAGAAACGGTCCGACGATCTCAATAGCGCTCACGTCCTGCTGGGAATGGGCTCTGTCTACCGGGCACAACGAAAGTTTTCTTCTGCCTTGCAAAGCTTCGACGAGGCGCTCGCTTTATACACGGCCCTGACACGCAAGGCTGACATGGCGGATGCGTCGAGCCGCCTTGCTGCCACCTATCGCGAACAGGGCGACCCCACACGAGCACTCGAATTCGCTAAGAACGCGGTACAAACTGCGAAAGATACCGACGCTTTATCGATAACCGTCTATGCGTTGACCGAGGTGGGTAAAGCGCAACGCGATCTCGGTCACAAGAACGAAGCGTTAAATGTATTTGTCGAAGCAATACATCTGCAGCGATCGATTCGTCCGGAGACCGGACCAGATGGACTGGAAGCCGAACGAGGCGGTGTGCTTCCGTTTCTCGGCGCGATTGAAACGTTGATCGATCTCAATCGGCCCCTCGAGGCATTCGTTCGTGCGGAGGAGGCGAAGTCGCAGACCTTACGCGAACTGATCCAACGCGGCAATTTCACGGTGACGAAAGGCATGACTGCCGCACAACGCCAGGAAGAGTTGAAGCTGTTGGGTGAGTTAATCTCTCTCAAGGTTCAGGTGTACGGAGCGCAGGATGCCGCGAATCCTAAACAGCCAAACAGTGCATTGCGAACCCGGTTGCAAGCGGCGCGTGCAGCGTATGAGGCATTTCGTAAACGTCTCTACATGCTCCAGCCTCAGTTAGCAGTCAACCGCGGCGAACTTTCGCCGCTGACTGTTGCGAACTTGCACTCGCTCGTTAATAACAACAGTGCGGTAGTTGAATATGCAGTCACGGAAGAACAGGTCATGCTGTTTGTGATAACCGAAAGCGGTAAAGAATTCGAAGTGAAGGCCTACCCATTGGCCGCGACGCCTGCCGAGATCACACAAAAGATCGCGGCCTTTAGCCAATCAACCCATGACCACTTTGCGGCTCGCGAGCTGTACGGCCTGTTGTTGCAACCTGCTGAGAATCAGATCGGAAAAAGAACAAAGCTGATAATCGTTCCGGATGGACCACTCTGGGATGTTCCGTTCGAGGCATTAAAGTCGGCGAAAGACCAGTATGTTAGCGACTGGGCGACTGTCTCGTACGTTCCATCGCTTTCAGCGTTGAGAGAAATGCGAAGGCTGCGCCTGACCAGAGTCCCTAATTCGAAGGTGCTTGTCTTTGCCGAGCCGGCGTTGACGAAGGAAGTAGTTGACCGGATGCAGACCACTTACAATGGACTGAGCATACCAGAAACTACTAAGCCCGTTGACATCGGAACACTGCAGTCTGTCTATCAACCGACAGGGGTCGACTCATACACTGACGTGCGTGCGAATAAGGAGCGATTAAAAGCAGAGGTGAGCGCAGCGGGCGCGTTGCAATTCGCAACTCCAGCAATTCTGGATAATGCGGTTCCGATGTATTCGTTCGTTACTCTGTCGCCAGAACCGAATCTTCACGATGACGGTTTATTGAGACTGTCGGAGATTACGAATCTCAACACCAGGGCACGGGTCGTTGTACTGCCGTACGTCTTCAACGCCAATTCGCAATCGGGCAATGCGCTGATCGCGCTGAGCTGGTCGTGGTTTGTGGCGGGCACGCCTGCCGTGATGGTGAATCGTGGATCACGGTATATGTTTATCGGAAATTAGTTAGAACGCGGATAAACGCAGTAGTGTTCAGTGTGAAAATACGCCGAACGCCTTTGGCGTATTTCAAACTGAACCAGACCCGAAGCGGCTTGTTTACGGATTGTTTTCCTTTTCCTTCTCTATACTTTCCAAATCCTTCTGACGTATGCGACCGTTGGTGATGAATTCGTCGTACTCAGCCGCCTTCGCTGCCTTGTTGTTTTCGCGCAGCAGCGTTTGATACTTCTCGAGATTGTTGAGGTAGTCGTTGAGTTTCTTCGCGTCCAGAAAATTTGACGACAAGCGAATGGAGGCGAACACTTGCGCATATGCTGCCTCAGCCGCAGCCTTGTTCTGCTGTTTCAAGTACAGATCCGCGACGTCGCCTGCAGCCACGATGTACTCATACATAAAGTGCTGGTAGTCAGGTGAGCGGTATGCGACGGCGAAATCGTTGCGATCCCGTGTAAATGCCTCGAGCTTTTTGATCTTGATCGCCTGCGGGTCCTTCTGTTGCTTTTGATAGAGATTGAGAAGGTCGTCGTAGACGTTCAACTCCTCGTCCCATGAATAACGGCCATTGATTGGAGCGAGCGCAGCGGTAGCTTCGTTCAAGAGTGCTTCCGCTTCGGCGGGCTTGTTCATATTGTCCGCGTAAAGCAACGCAAGCCTTCGTAACCCGAGGATGTATTGGGACATCGGATCTGAAGGACCCATGAGACTGCCCTTCAGGTTCTTACGATTCTGGATGAGCTGCTTGTAATACCCTTCGGCCTTCGTATAGTTTTTCAATTGCTCGCGATAAAGATCACCTAGCTTCAGATAGCTTGTGGCGATGTAATTACTCTCCGAGCTAATTGCTTCCCTGATCGAGAGCGATGCCTCGAACGCGTGCGCTGCTTCCTGATACCGTCCGAGGGTAATGTAACTGTCGCCCATCACGTCGAGATCTTCGTCGAGAGTGATGACGGCGAGCTTCTTGAGATCAGCGATTAGCTCGCGTTTGTTTCGCAGCTTGAGCACAATCTGTTGAATTCTTTCCGCCAGGCGGAACGCAGCTTCGCTGCGCGTCTCATCCTTCAGAGCGTTATGAATCTGACTCAGCTCGTTGTAATTATCGGCAAGGGCTCGGATGCTCTCCGGATCGCTCGTCGTATCGGTCACCTTTTCCTGTATATCGATGAGGTGGTTGTACGTGCGCAAAGCGTCTTCATAACGGCCCCGTCCTCGATAAAACTCTGCGAGCTCTTTAAGAGCGCCGACGGTTCCGTCACCAGGTTCCGGCTCGACCTTTTTGTACGTTTCAACCACTTCCTTCAAACGCAGCTCGGCATCGTCGTACCGGCCGATGTCCATGTAGAGCGAAACCAGATTTTTCAGACTCGCCGCGGCGGCGACCGGGTTATTAGTCGTTAAAGATTCCTGATAGGCGGCCGCCTTTTTGTAATATTCCTCAGCCTTGGCCAACTGTTGTTCAGTCGTCAGAGTGGTCGAAGTTGTCGTAATTGAAGCCCCATCCGTGCGGGCCTTCGCATTGTCGTGATAGGCGTGTGCGAGCCCGTGATAGGTTTCGAACAGGATCGCAGCGGGCTCGTCTTTCAACACCTGTTCGAGAATTGTGCGCCCGTTCTCGTAGTGTTCGATCGCTTTGTCGAACTGACGCAACTTGTGATAAGTGTCGCCGAGCCGCGACTGCGACCAGCCATAATCACGCTCAAATTGTCTCAACTGTTGCGGTGTAAAATTTTGGTCATTTACTTGAGACCGAAGCGCTTTGAGTTTTACTTCAAGTTTTTCGAATGCGTCCTGAGCCTTTGGGTATTCTTCGCGCCGGTAAGATTCAAGACCACTTCGAATCAGCTCGCCGCGTTCGAGTGCGGACGAGAGTCTCTGCGAACTCTGTTGCGCGGCCGCGGTTGCCTCGTTTGCCCTTTGCGTAGCGACCTGTGCTGCCTGGAGATTTCTTTCCGCGTTCGCTTTTTGCTCGTTCGCTACTTTCGCTGACGCATCTGCTTTTTCCTTTAAGGCTACCGCGGCTTTTCGGGCTTTCTCCGCGGAGTACTGGCTGACCTGAGCATTGACGGCCTCTGCTCG
>JBKPPU010000204.1:0-19149 GCA_046733695.1 Acidobacteriota bacterium | reverse complement strand
CGCTTGTTATCGCGGCCGTTGCGGGCGGCGCCCACACCCCCACCAACCTTACTTACTGGAGGAAAAGAGTATGAAGAAAGTTTGCGCGTTACTTATTTTTGCCGGCCTTTGCGCCGCTGTGTTCATTTCGTCACCAACGGCAAGCAGCCAGGGCCGAAAAGACAAGCTTCGCAAAAACGCAAATAAGATCGAAAACAATTACATCGTAGTGCTCGACGACGAGTGGGTCGGCCCACGAGGAAAACTCTCAATCGCCCCGTATATCGCGGCGGAGATGTCGGCCATTCACAAAGGCCAGCTCAAACAGGTCTACCAGCACGCGATCAATGGCTTCTCCGTGGAAATGACACCCGAAGAAGCTGAAGCACTCAGCCAGGATTACCGTGTTGCCTTTGTTGAAGAAGATGGTGTTGTCAGTGCCGATACGACTCAAAGCAATCCACCATGGGGCTTGGATCGCATCGACCAGCGCAACCTGCCTTTGAGTGCTACTTACACATATAACTGGACCGGTTCCGGCGTGCGCGCGTACGTCATCGACACCGGTATTCGCACTACCCACACCCAGTTTGGTGGGCGCGCTTCGAACGTTTTCGACGCCTTCGGCGGCAACGGCGTAGACTGCAACGGACATGGCACACACGTCGCCGGAACCATCGGTGGTTCGACCTATGGCGTGGCGAAGAGTGCGCTACTCCGCGGTGTGCGTGTGCTGGATTGCGGCGGTTCCGGAAGTAATTCAGGCGTGATCGCCGGCGTCGACTGGGTCACGAACAATCACATCAATCCAGCGGTTGCGAACATGAGTCTTGGCGGCGGCGCTTCCAGCGCACTCGATACGGCCGTCAATAACCTCGCTAATTCTGGTGTGCCGATCGCAGTTGCAGCAGGCAACAGCAACACTGATGCTTGCACGCAATCACCAGCTCGTGCAGCCAATGCCATCACTGTCGGTTCGACGACCACCAGCGATGCGCGTTCATCCTTCTCGAACTTTGGCACGTGTTTGGATATCTTCGCACCAGGTTCGGGAATTCTATCTTCATGGTTTAGCTCTGACACGGCCACGGCAACGTTGAGTGGAACCTCGATGGCTTCACCGCACGTCGCCGGCGTGGCAGCGCTTTACAAACAATTCAGTCCGGGTGCATCAGCGTCAACCACCCGCAACGCGATCGTTAACGGCTCGACAACGAACCACGTAACGAACGCCGGCTCGGGTTCGCCAAACCGCTTGTTGTACTCGTTGTTCTTCTAAAATCAGTGAACGCTGATTGACGCGGATAACGCAGATCTGCTCTGATCTGCGTCATCCGCGTTTTGTTTGTATCCCTACAGTTTGTGAGGTAACCCCATGAAGCAGCTCCAGCGAACTGTCGCATTGCTTTGCACTGTGTCCCTGCTAGCGACGATGGCTTTCGCGCAACAAGCCTCGCCTGCACCCGCGAAACGTTCTATCACGCATCAGGACTATGATTCGTGGCGCTCTATCTCGGCGCAACAGATTTCCCGCGATGGCAAGTTTGTGGCTTACGCATACGTGCCGCAGGATGGCGACGGCGAGGTAATCGTGCGCAATATCGCCACCGGCGTCGACTGGCGCGCGCCGCGTGGATATCGTCCACCCGTTCCGCCGCCTGACGATCCGGGCACAAACATCGGTGAGTTTCAGGCCGAGCAGGCGCGTTTGCTGCGCCCGGTTTTCACGGCCGACAGTCGCTTCGCGATCTTCGGAACTGAGCCAACTAAAGCCGAGGTAACCAAAGCCAAAAAGGAAAAGAAGAAACCGGAAGAGATGCCGAAGAATGGTCTCGGCATCATGGATCTCTCAACCGGCACGGTCACACGCGTCGAGCGAGTGAAGTCGTTCCGAGTGCCGGAAGACGGCACGGGCTACTTTGCTTACTTGATAGAGGCCAAACCCGAAGACAAACCTTCAGCGCAACCAAAGCCCGAATCGAGTCCCTCCGGCGAAGCGACTGGTCCTGCCGCTGCCCCTGCGCCGTCAACTCCCGCAACACCGCGTGGCCCTTCCGCTCGTGGAAAGAAAAAGGAATACGGCACCGAACTCGTGCTCCGTAACACGGCTAACGCAAACGAGCGAAAGTTCAGCGACGTGCTCGATTACACAATCAGCAGAGACGCCAAGACACTGGTCTTCACGACCTCAGCACGAAAAGAAGACAGCAATGGCGTCTACGCTGTGACGACGGACAGCGAAACCGAACCTGTCGCACTGCTAAGCGGCAAAGGAAAGTATCAACGTCTGACGTGGGATGAAGACAACACACAGCTTGCCTTCATCAGCGACAAGGAAGACGCAGAGGCGAAACAACCGAAGTTTCGCGTTTACCAGTGGAACCGTAAAGATCCGCAGGCGACTGAGCTCGTTTCTGTAAGCTCACCGGGCTTCCGCAAGGAATTCGTCGTCAGCGAACGCGCCAATCTGAGTTTCTCACTCGACGGCAGTCACCTCTTCCTCGGCACGGCGCCGCCACCCGAGCCCGAAAAGAATCCCGAGGAAGAAATGCCGGCTGATGAAAAGGTGCTCGTGGATCTATGGCACTGGAAAGACGATTACGTGCAACCGATTCAGCGAATTCGCGCCGAACAGGATCGGAATCGATCGTATCGCGCGGTTTACGATTTGCAGACGAAGAAATTCGTCCAGCTCGCAGACGAGACGATGGAAACCATCTCGCCTTCGAACGACGGACGTTACGCGATCGGCGCAGACAATCGTAAATACAGAACCATTTCCGACTACGATCCGGGTTTCACCGACTACTACCTCGTCAACACCGCAGATGGTTCGCGTAAACCGCTATTAACCAAACAACGCAGTAACGTTTCCCTTTCGCCCAACGCGAAGTACGCCGTCTACTTCGACGGCAAAGACTGGTACTCCTATTCCGTCGCCGACGGTTCCATTGCAAACCTGACGAAGAACATCTCAGCCAACTTCTACAACGAAGAGAACGATGTGCCTTCAACGCCCGGCTCTTACGGCATCGCCGGCTGGACCAAAGACGACGCAGACGTTCTGCTTTACGATCGATACGACATCTGGCAGGTCTCGCCCGACGGCAGTAGCGCCAAAAACCTGACGGACGGTGTGGGCCGCAAGGAATCAACAGCACTGCGATACGTTCGACTCGACCCGCGCGAGCGTTGGATCGATCCGGAGAAACCAATGCTGCTCTCGGCTGAAAACCAGGAGACGCATGACTCGGGTTTCTACCGCGACAAGGTCAACAGCACCGCGCCTCCTCAGAAACTCCTCATGGCCGCGAAGGATTTCAACAACCCGTCGAAAGCGAAAGATGCTGACGTGATGATCATGACTGCATCGCGCTTCGATCAGTTTCCCGACATTTGGGTGACTAACAGTTCTTTCAGAGAGCTGAAACGTGTCAGCAACGGCGACGCTCAACGCGCTGCATTCAACTGGGGCTCGGGCGAGTTGGTGAGTTTCAAAAACACCGACGGCGTGCCTTTGAAAGGCCTGCTTCTCAAACCGGATAACTTCGATCCGAAGAAGAAGTATCCGATGATCGTCTACATCTACGAAAAGCTCTCGCAGGGCTTGCACACGTTCCGCAATCCCGCGCCGGGCACGTCGATCAATCCGACCTACTACGTCAGCAACGGCTATCTCGTCTTCATGCCTGACATCGTCTACACGATCGGCTATCCGGGTCCGAGCGCGTTGAAGTGCGTGTTGCCTGGAGTTCAAGCGGTGGTCGATCGTGGGTACGTGAACGAGAAAGCGATCGGCATCCAGGGACACAGTTGGGGCGGTTACCAAATCGCGTACATGGTGACGCAGACGAACCGGTTCAGAGCGGCCGCGCCCGGCGCACTCGTGGCAAACATGACGAGCGCTTACAGTGGCATTCGCTGGGGCACGGGACTGCCGCGGCAGTTTCAGTATGAACGCTCGCAGTCGCGCATCGGCGGCAGTCTCTGGGATTATCCGTTGCGCTATCTCGACAACTCACCAATCTTCCGTGCCGATCGCGTCGAAACACCGCTGCTGATGATTCATAATGACGAAGACGACGCGGTGCCGTGGTACCAGGGAATCGAGTACTTCCTTGCGTTGCGACGGCTGGGCAAAGAAGCCTACATGTTCACTTACAACGGTGAGAAACACGGTCTGCGGAAGCGCATCAACCAGAAGGACTACACGCGTCGCCTGCAGGAATTCTTCGATCACTTCCTGAAAGGCGCCCCCGCTCCGGAGTGGATGGAAAAAGGTATCCCCTACCTACAACGTGAGAAAGAAAAAGAAAAGTATCGGACTTCAGAGGACAATCCGTAATTAGATCCGCTTTATCCGCGGCTAAATTTTAGCCGGGACTCAAGCTGTTCACGACGACTGCGACTGAGCCGCAACTGTCTTCCATCATCGAGAACGACGATGTAGTCGCCGTTGAAGTGTGGCTGCATCTCCTTGATCCGATCGAGATTCACGATGATCGATCGATGGATACGCACAAACCTCGCGGGATCGAGCCGTCCTTCAAGATCGTTCATCTTTTCACGAAGCAGATGCGTTTTGCGTCCAGCGTGCAGCTTCGCATAATTCCCGTCTGCTTCGATAAAATCGATCTCTTCGACTTTCAACAGCATCATCCGAGTTGAAGTCTTGATCATCAGCCTCGTCAGAAACTTCGACTGGTCGTCAGAACCTTTGCGTTCGCTTTTACGATCCTCGAGCAAAGCAAGCAGACGCTGGCTCAACTTGTCGATCTCGCTCGCTGCAATCTGCGACTTGGCGCGTTCGAGTGCCAGCGCAAAACGCTCGTCGTCAAAAGGCTTTAATAGATAGTCGAGCGCGTGAACCTCGAACGCCTTCAACGCATACTGATCGAACGCAGTAACAAAGATGATGGCTTGAATCTGCTCAGGCCCAACACGCGAAAGCACGTCGAAACCATCCATCTCCGGCATCTGGATGTCGAGAAAAATCAGATCGGGTGAGTGTGTGTTGATGGCTTTGACAGCCTCATGTCCATTGCGACACTCGTCAACAATTTCTATCTGCGAATCCTTTTCCAGCAACACACGAAGATTACGCCGCGCCAGTGGCTCGTCGTCGACGATTAGTGTTTTGATCTTCGCAGTCATTTACTCCGAGGTTAGTTTCACAGGATTTACAAGATTTTTCGCAAGATGGACAGGATTCATTCTGTAAATCCTGGTCAAATCTTGTAAATCCTGTCCAACAAACCCTCAGCTTTGTGCTCTTAAAGGAATCACAATCGTTACCTCGACTCCGCCGGCAGGTCGATTTCGAATATCAAACTGATGGTCGTCGTCGTAGAGTTGTTGTAGGCGCGCGGCAGTGTTTGCCAAACCGATTCCGGCGCTGCCTTTCATCTGCCAATCATCAGGCAAGCCCGCGCCATCGTCGTAGACGGTCAAACGCACATGGCCATTTTCGAGAGCAGAACTAATCCCCACCGTGCCTGAATCTGCACTGCGAGCAATGCCGTGTCGCAGGGCGTTTTCCGTCAGCGGCTGAAGAATCAGATTCGGGACCATCGCGCGCGTCGTCCCCGGATGAATGTCATACTGGATGTGCAGCCGATCGGAAAATCTCATTTGCTGAATACTCAGATACAACTTAATGAAGTTGATCTCGTGTCTCAATTCAATCTCTTGCTTTGAGGAATGTTCGAGCGTGTGACGCAGGAGATCGCTCAAACCGACGAGCATGCTGATAGCCGTCTGGTTCTTGTTGTCACGCACAAGACCCACGATGCCGTTGAGCGTGTTGAAGAGGAAGTGGGGATGCAACTGCATTCGCAGCGACTCGAGTTGCGCTTGTGCGAGTTGCGCTTCGAGTCGCGTCGCCAGGAATTCGCGCTCACGATACTTCCGGTAGTAATCGAGCGCATAACAGATTCCGATCACACCCGCATAGATCAGTAGATCCGAACGAAACGATCCCTTCGTACGCAAGAAGAAGCTTGTCCAAAAATCCGTCGGGCCCTCACCCATGTTGTCAAAAGGCTTGATGGTCAGGATTATTGCTGTGGCCGCGGCGCTATGAAGCGCGGATATTAAGAAGAACGCGGGTAAGTGAACCACGAGATTTCGCAGCCACGTTTCGCCAAGTAGCGAGAACTTGCGGGCGAGCCAAACTATGACTGGCGTCAGCGGCGCCCACGCCAAATAACTGAGGATGCCCCACGAAAAGATACGCCACGCCGCATGGCCCATCCCTTCGGCTTCGACCTCGAAGTAGATGGGCCCGGCATAGATCAATCCGAGCATCGTCCAGACGGCAACGATGATGAGCCAGGTTCTCAGATAAGTCCTATCGGACATTAGGACCTATACTATCCATCCTTTGCTCTGATATTCCATGTACGTCGCTGTAGTCTGCGCTACTTCGCGGCCAAAGTATCTTTCGACGACACGCAGTGCGAGGTCGATGCCGGAGGTCAAACCACCTGCCGTTGAGACACGCTCGTTCTCCACGAAGCGCAGTCCACGTTTGAGCCCGACATCTGGAAAAGCCTTCGCAAATTGATCGAAGAACTCGTGATGTGTGGTGGCATCCTTCCCGGCGAGCAGTCCCGCCTTGCCGAGTTGAAAGGCGCCGGTGCACACGGACATGATCACTTCTGTTGAGGTCGACATCTTTCGCAGCCACGCATGCAGCGCCTGCGATCCTCGCTGTGCAGGCACGACGACGACTTTTGGCTGCGGCGCAGATTCGAAGGTGTAGTCTGGTACGAGCTTGAGCCCTGCGGAGCCGGCGAGCGGTTCGGTCTTTTCTGATACTGTGAACAGCTCAAACGGCATCTGCTCGTCCATGTCCTGGCCACGTTGCGGGATCATCACGTCCTGAAAGACTTCCCACGGACCGGCGAAGTCGATCACCGTGACTCCATCTGAGATTGCGAATGCGACGGGAATTTTTCCTTTCGGAGGAGCGGTGAGCTTGCTGGCTTTCTCTGACATCAGGAAGTTACCCGCAAGAACGTTCGGAACATTCGCAGTAGCAATGACGATTCCCAAACCGGCACTCTGACTCATAAATTCTCTTCTCTTCATCTCTTTACCTCCAGAACGATTTTGGACAGAGTAGTGCCTGCCAATACACATTGGTCTTAATTTGTTCCAGATTGTGCGATTGTCGCCGTAAACGGCGCGTCAGGTGGGATGAACCGCACTTGGATACAGTCAGAACCACCTCGCGGTAGCGGGTGGGTACGCCGTAGGCTTCAATCGAATAAGGCTACGCACCCACCCGCTACCGCGTGGTGGTTCTGACTGTATCCAAGCACGAGCCTAATACTTGGCCACGCGAGGATCGACGTCCTCAGACCACGCGGTGATGCCGCCTTTCAGGTTGATGAGCCGTCCTGAGTAGCCTGCACGCTTGAGTGCCTGAATCGCCTTCGCGCTACGCACGCCGCCTTTGCAATGAACGATCGTGTCGACCTCCGGATCGATCTCGTTCATACGACCTACAACATGCCCCAACGGGATCAACTTCGTTCCCGGAATGCGCGCGATCTCGAACTCATGTGGCTCGCGCACGTCGATAATCTGCAGCTTCTCGCCACGCAAACGCCGCGCGTTGAGCTCCGTCGCCGAGATCTCCTCGAGCTTCGCGTCGGGCTGCGGAGCCTGGTGCGCCGCCACACCGCAAAACTCCTCGTAATCGATCAACTCCTTGATCGTCGCCTGTTCACCACACACCGGACACTTCGGATCCTTCCGCAGCTTGAACTCGCGGAACTTCATGGGCCACGCATCAAACAGCAACAGACGATTAATCAGCAAGTCTTCCGCGCCGAGAATAATCTTGATTGTCTCATTCGCCTGAATTGCCCCCACAATGCCCGGCAACACACCAAGCACACCACCCTCGGCACACGAAGGCACGAGGCCGGGCGGCGGCGGCTCGGGATACAGACACCGGTAACACGCGCCTTTCTCGGCCCAAAACACACTCGCCTGCCCTTCAAATCTGAATATCGAACCGTAGACGTTCGGTTTGCCACTCAACACACACGCATCATTGACGAGATAACGCGTCGGAAAATTGTCAGTGCCGTCGACGATGATATCGTAGTTGCGAAACAGCCGCATTGCGTTATGACTGGTCAGCCGCGCTTCGTGAGTTTCGATCTCGATGTGCGGATTGATGTCGCGCAGTCGATCGCGCGCTGACTCGATCTTTCGACGGCCGAGATCTTTTGTTCCGTGAATAACCTGGCGCTGTAGATTCGATTCTTCGACGACGTCGAAATCGACAATGCCAATCCGTCCCACACCCGCCGCCGCGAGGTACATCCCCACAGGCGCGCCGAGTCCACCGGTGCCAATCATCAAAACACTGGACGCTTTCAGCCGCCGCTGCCCCTGCATGCCGACCTCGGGCATGATCAGGTGACGGCTGTAACGCAGGATCTCTTCGTTTGAAAGTTCCGGAAGAGTCTGCCCTACTTCCGACTCGATCACTGCGCCACCCGCGATTGAAGGAACGATCATGATCGTGTCGCCGTCTTTGACTGGCGTCGCGGGACCCGACGCGTGCCGAATGTCTTCGTCGTTGAGATAAACGTTGACGAAGTTGCGCAAGACGTTTTGATCGTTGAATAGATGCCGGCGCAATGCCGAATGAGTTGACGTGAGCAGATCGAGCGCTTCACCGGCAGTTTTTGCTTCGACAACGATCTGTGACTGGCCACCTGCGAACTGTCGCAACGGCGCCGGTATTGTGATTGTGACTGGCATGATTAATCCTCTGACTTGTTAACCGCGGATTACGCGGATTTCTTCCGGATTGAATTTCGATCGATCCGGTTCCTGTTCCCATGAAAAAAGATCGCCGCTCTGGCCCTCGCTCGTCGAAACGATGATGTATGAGTAAGTGGGCCATGCGTGTTCCAGGTCGTACTGTGACGGCCGGGCCGGTGAATCCGGATGCGAATGATAAAAACCAACTACTTCGAGGTCTTTCGACCGCGCGTATTTTTCACCGCGCATCAATTCCTCCGGCTCGATCAAAAACCGGTTTCGTTTCGCGCTTTCCTCGCGCGCGTTCGAGATTGCATACGTCTCGTTAACAATCTTGCTATCGGCTTCATAGTGTCCCAACAACAAACCGCAGCACTCGTACGGATAATCTCGCACACCGTGCTCCCGAATATTTTTCAGTAATTGTTCCGAAATGGTAATCATGAATCTGTGGAATCTGTGGATAACGCCTGTTCGATATCGGCAATGATGTCGTCAACTTTCTCAATCCCAACGGAGATGCGGACGAGTCCATCAAAAATTCCCAACTCTCGTCTTCGCGCTGGCAAGAGATCTCGGTGCGAAGCAGTCGCAGGATGCAGCACACTCGTAAAAACATCTCCCAGACTCGTAGAGCGCAAAATCAACTTCAACCGATCCATAAATGCAAACGCACCTTCAAGCGTATCGTCCTGCAGCTCGATCGCAACAAGCGCGCCAATTCCCGGATAATGAACGCGCCTAATACCCTGATGCTCTTTCAAAACCCCGGCCAGCCTTCGCGCGTTCTCACACTGTCGATCCATTCGCAAGGCAAGTGTTTTCAAGCCACGCAGAATCTCGTGCGCGTCCCAAACTCCCAGCACCCCGCCCACCAGCTTCATCACGCTGACGAGCGCCGCACTGTCAAACTCATCGCGCGAAACAACCAACCCACCCATCGTATCAGCGTGCCCGCCGAGATACTTCGTCGCGCTGTGCACAACCATGTCGGCGCCCAGCTTCAACGGCTGGCGCAGGTACGGAGTCGCAAACGTGTTATCGATGATCAAGCGCGCGCCATTCTCACGCGCGATTTCGACACACGCTTCGATGTCACACACCTTCAACAACGGATTTGAAATCGTCTCGGCAATCAATACCTGTGGCCGAATCTCCCGCGCCTTTTCACGTACTGCTGCGACGTCGCCGAAATCAATGTTTACAGTCTTAACGCCGAAATTCGCGAACACGTTGTTTAGTAGACCTATCGTCGCGCCGTAAAGATCCTGTGAGGCGAGTACTGTCGATCCCGCCTTAACATCACACGCGAGCAGCGCCGCGTGAACCGCAGCCATACCGGTTGCGTACGCACAAGCAGTGGCGCCTTCTTCCACGTCGCGCACGGCCTCTTCGAGTGCTGCAGTCGTCGGATTGCCGTAACGCGTGTAGACGAAACCCTGCTTCTCTCCGCCGAAGACCTGATCCATCTCACGCATCGTCTGGTAAGTGAACGTCGCGGAGGCATAGATCGGAGTCGAAACGGGCATTGCATCCGGCAACGCTCGCCGCTCTCCGCTGTGTACCAGTTTTGTGCTGATATCTCGCTTATTATCGCTGCTCATTAATTAATCCTGGTCGAAGTAACGCTCGCCACCATCACAAAGCACGGTCACTACCACAGCCGGTTCCCGCAACGATGCTGCTACTCGCCAGGCAGCAAACACGTTGGCTCCGGAACTCGGGCCGACCAGCAATCCTTCTTCTCGGGCTAATTTACTGGTCATTAATAACGCATCTTCGGTAGCAACTTCCAGCGTTTCGGCGACGAGTGACTGATCGAAGATTCCCGGCCTGATGGCCGTGGCCATGTGCTTCAGACCCTCGAGACCGTGTAACGGCGACTCGGGTTGGACTGCAATCGTCTTTACGCTTTTATTTAATTCGTGCAAACGTCTCGAGACACCCACAAACGTGCCGGAGGTTCCGAGGCCGGTTACGAAGTGCGTGACTCGGCCTTCAGTCTGTTCCCAGAGCTCGGGCGCAGTAGTTTCATAGTGAGCGAGCCAGTTAGCGTCGTTGTTGTATTGATCAGGATAGAAATACCGTTCAGGGTTTTCAGCAAAGAGCTCGCGTGCGATTCGCTGGGCGCCGTCTGTCGAAAGCATCGGGTCTGTTTCCACGATCTCGACACCGTAGCTCCGCAGTATTCGTTTGCGCCCGGAGCTGGCATTCTTCGGAAGACAAACCTTGACCGGGTATCCGCGCGACGCGCCAATCATCGCGTAAGCAATTCCGGTGTTGCCGCTGGTCGCGTCAATAATCGTCATTCCGGGCCTCAGTTTGCCGCTGCGTTCGCCTTCGAGAATCATCGAGAGCGCCGCGCGGTCTTTTACTGAGCCACCTGGATTCAGATGTTCTGCCTTCGCAAAAACCTGAACCCCCGGAGTTAAATCGGTGTCGAGCAATCGCAATCGCAGGAGCGGTGTGTGGCCGATGTTGGCTTCTACGGTTCCCGGCTCGACCCCGATCTTCCAACTGTCTAAAACTTCCAGATGCATGACGGTACCCGGTTCGAAATAAAAAACCGGTCGCAACTTTGGAATTGCGACCGGTTCGGCTTTGAATTCTGCTGGTGGTTAGCTTATGCGCTACTCCTGCCCGCAAACGGCCTCTCGGTCGCGGTGCGATAACACCACTGACAGTAGAGACAACATGCGCAGGCCTTCATCATCATGACTGGAAAACTATAGGCGGCGCTCTTTTGACTGTCAAGCCGGGTATCGTTACTCTGTCGCACATGTCTAATTTATGGCCATCGTTACCGCTTGAAGAGTGGGAGGACACGCGTGCCACCCTCCACATGTGGACGCAGATCGCGGGCAAGATTCGTCTGGCGCAAACGCCGCTCGTGAACCACTGGTGGAACGTGCCGCTCTACGTTTCGGCTCGTGGCTTGACGACGACTGCGATGCCTTACGAGGAGAGATTCTTCGAGATGGAGTTTGACTTCATCGACCACAATCTCGTGACTAAGTGCAGCGACGGTACGACTGCGCTCGTGCCACTGGAACCGAAGAGCGTGGCGACGTTCTACAGCGAGACGATGGCGGCTCTAGCGAAGCTCGGGATTGAAGTTCACATCTGGAAAATGCCGGTCGAGATACCGGATCCGGTTGCGTTCGATCAGGATGAGCAACATGCTTCTTACGATCGTGAGTATGTCGAGCGATGCTGGCACGTACTGCGTGCGTCAGAGCGAGTGATGCAGGAATTTCGATCGCGTTTTATTGGTAAGAGCAGTCCGGTGCATTTCTTCTGGGGCAGCTTCGATCTCGCGGTCACGAGATTTTCCGGAAGACCCGCGCCGCCACGCCCCGATGCCGATCCGATCACACGCGAAGCGTACTCGCATGAGGTTATCAGCCACGGTTGGTGGCCTGGTCAGGGACCCCTCGGCAAACCCGCGTTCTATTCCTACACCGCACCCGCACCGGATGGCTTGAGTGAAGCAAAGGTGCACCCGGGATTCTACAGCAAGGATCTCGGTGAGTTTCTATTGATGTACGACGACGTGCGCACCGCCGCCGACCCCGATGCGGCGTTGATGGAATTCATGCAAAGCACTTACGACGCCGGAGCCGATCTCGCGAAATGGGATCGGGCTGCGCTGGAGAGGTAGTTTTAGACAGGATTACAAGATTTTCAGGATTAACAAGATTTATCTCGTAAATTCTGCTAATCCTGAAATCTTGTCTAAATCAACCTCTAAAACTTGAACCTCACGCCTAACTGAACCTGCCGCTCACCCAGGAACGTTCGTGGTCCACCAAACGGTGTCGATATCGCAGGATTCGTCAACACCAGTGCCGACGAACTCGCAATCCCATACCTTCCGGTATTGACGGTCGCGAGATTCGATCGATTGAACAGGTTGAACGCCTCTGCGAGGAAACTCACGCTGTACTTCTCCGCAAACTTGAACTCCTTCGTCACCCGAGTATCGAAGATGTAAATGCTCGGCGTCGTGAAACCATTACGCCGCGTTCCAGGCACGCGGTCAGTACTCGGATTTCCATCGCGATTCGCGTCGCCCGCGATCAAAGCGGAGTACGCAAACCCAGATTGCAGCGTGATGATCCCGGAGAACGTCCAATGGCTCAGCAGTTGTCGCGCAAACGCATTGTCCTGCTGGACCAACCCGATCTCGTAAACCGGACTGAGCACCAAACGATGTCTGATGTCGAGATCGCTGCGACCCCAATCGGCATTGATGTCGAGGTTGTTTTGCAAACCCTTCGCATCGTCAGCACCCACGACGACCATCGTCTGATCGGGTCGATTGTCGCTTGTGTCCGAGAACGTGTAAGCCGCGATGAATTGAAAGCCACGCGTGAAACGACGCTTCAACTCCATCGCGAGCGCGTTGTAACGCGAATCGGCGGTGCTTTCAAACAAGCTGATTCTCGCAAACCCAGGGATCGGACGCGCGGTTGGATGTCGGAGCACTGTAAACGTCTGGCCCGACGGGTCGGTGACGGTGGTCGGAACCGGTGTTCCCAAATTAATGTCGCGCGTGCGGCTCAGATGAACGCCGCGGAAGTAGAGATAACTAACCGACAAGCTCGTATTCGCAAACAACTCCCGCTCGACGCCGAGACGTCCCTGCTGCACGTAAGGCTGCGCGTAATCCTTCGCAAATAGGTAAAGACTCGGATTGACCCCACCGGCACCCGGCGGCGCGCTAAAGATATTCGGATAGGTCGGACACGGATTGCTGGGTGTGGTCGTGCAGGTCAAACTCACGCCCGTGACCTGAATGCCGTTTTGCGAATGCGACGTGCCGAGCATGATCGCGGGCGTTCGTCCAAAGAAAATGCCATAACCGCCACGCAGCACCGTCTTCTCATTAAACGCATAACTGAAGCCAAAACGTGGTCCGAAATTGTTGCCGTCTTTGACCGGCGTCGTCGTGCTCAAGCCAACCGCTGCGAGAGCAGCACTCGGATTGTTCACTGTCGGCTCGGCAAGATCCTGCAGGTCGTAACGCAAACCAAGATTTAAAGTGAGCTTGGGACTGATGCGCCAGTCGTCCTGAACGAACAATCCATACTCATTCAGATCCGGATTTGTGGTGCCACCAGAAGTTCCCGCACCGGGAAAATTCTGGGTGAACGAAGCAGGCGTGTTCGATGCAAACAGCGCGTAAGAGTTGAAAGTGAACTGACCGCTGAAAAGACCAGGGAAGAAATTGAAGACGCGATCGAAATTGAGATCGGCGCCGAATTTCAGACTGTGCTTGCCGCGCGTGTAACTGACCACATCGATGAATTGCGCGCGCTTGATTGTCGTTTCACGCGGGCTGAAGTTGTTTCTTCCGAGCTGTAGAAATCCGCCGCCTGTTTGAATACGTGCTTCAGTGACGTCGCTGTTGGCTTCGCCCGGTTCGCGGTCGCGACCAAACTGGAAACGAAACTCGTTGACCAGCACCGGCGTCAACGTCGAGATCCATGAACCCGAGAACGTGGTGGTCTTTGCCACGCTGTTGCCGGAGTGTTCTTCAACGCTCAACGGGCCACCGTTTTCGTTGTTATTGCCGGTGAAGTTCTGTTGGTTGAAACGCAGCACTAGTTGGTTTGAATTGTTGAGTCTGATGTCAGACTTGGCCATGAACACGTCCTGGTTGCGTCCGATTTGATAAGTCTGCATCTTCGGCGCGAGCAGGTTCTGAATACTCGCGGGTTGCGCGAAGAAATTTGGCGCATCGACGACGTTGGGAATGTTGGAGCGCTGCCCGTCGTACGCAAAGAAGAAGAAGGCGCGATCCTTCTTGATTGGACCACCAACCGTTCCACCAAACTGGTTAATCTGCGACTTCGGACGTTTGGCATTGCGTGCCGTCAGGACGGGCGTATTCGAGTTCAATGCTTCGTCCCGGAAAAATTCAAACGCGCTGCCGTGCCAGTCGTTTGTTCCCGATTTGGTCACGACGTTGATTACAGCGCCACCGGCACGGCCAAACTCCGCCGAGAAACCGTTTTGATTGACCTGAAACTCCTGCACCGATTCTTCTGAAAACTGGTACGGAGGGCGTGTGCCGGTGCGACCGAATGACTGGCCGAAGAACGTGTTGTTATTGTCGGCGCCATCGACCTGTAGACTGTTGAGAGTACCTTTCTGACCGCCGACTGCGAGGTCGCCCTGGCGCGTCGGATCGCGCACGACGCCAGGCGTCAGAGTCGCGAAGTCGAGAAAGTTGCGGCCGTTGACCGGCAGGTTCTGAATAGCGCGTTCGTTGACGACTGAAGAAATCGAAGTGCGACTTGTTTCCACGACCTGACCTTCCGCGGAAACGTCAACCATTGTAACTGCTGCATTGCCGACGGTTAATTGAATGTCGAGTGGTGTTTGGCCGCCGACTGTCACAATCACATTCGTGAAATTCGCCGGCACAAATCCCTGCGCACCGCTTGTTTCGACTTTATAGACGCCAGGCGGCAGAAACACGATTCGAAAGACGCCTTCATCGTTGGTCTGCGCGGTCTTTTGTAGACCAGTGGCGAGGTTGGTTGCCGTGATCGTGACGTTTGGTACGGAGGCGGCATTCGGGTCGGTTACGCGACCTTCGATGTTTCCAGTGTTTGCTTGTGATTGGGCTAGAACGATAAGAGAGACAGATAGAAGTGTAGCGATCAGCAGGGGGAGCCTGAACAACATGATTTTTTTCCTTTTGTTGGGGACAGGATTGACAGGAATTTTTCAGGATTGAACAAGATGTCCTGTTCATCCTGAAAACATCCTGTCAATCCTGTCTAAGTCTTTAATGGACGCCACAGGGCTGCCAGTCGCTTTCCACTCGCCGTCTGTAGCAAACTCATCACGCCCATATATCCGAAGCCGAAAAAGAACAACAGGAGGAAGGGGATCGTTCCCCACATGTGGAGACGAGCCGAGTAAGCGATTGCGAGGAGAAAATACAGAGCGAAACTCAACTCAAGCAACGGCAATAGACCGCGTTTGCGTTTGTACTTCTTCCGTTTCCAGGTGGCGTCAGCAGTGTCCTCGACACGATATTTCGGTGTTCGCACAAACTCCGACTTCACACCCAACAACGCTTCCAGAACCGCGCGTGCGTTTGAAAACGCGAGGCCACTACCAAGGCCCATCACTAAAGGCAAGTGCAACAGTCGCGGTGTGCGCTTCTCGTCGAGATACCAAACTGCCGAGCCATAAAACAGCACCACCGAGATCGATGAAAAGAAGAGCAGCGGCAGATCCAAAACCATCAGGTGATAGAACGGCTGGTTATAACGCACCAGCAGCAACGGGAACTGCAAAAAGCTCGCGACGATCATCAGTGGATAACTGATGTTGCCCGTCAAACGGAAAAACATCTCCAGCTTCACGCGAAACGGAAGCGGAGCCAGCCAGATGCGCGGATAGAGTTTGATACCAACCTGCATCACGCCCTTGGCCCAACGTCGCTGCTGCGCTTTGAACGCATTTATCTCAACCGGAATTTCCGCAGGCGCTTCTTCGTCGAGGAGGTAAACAAATTTCCACCCCATCAATTGCGCACGGAAACTCAGATCCGTGTCTTCAGTGAGCGTGTCGTGCTGCCAGCCGCCGCTCATCTCGATCGCTTGTCGTCGCCAGATACCGGCAGTGCCGTTGAAGTTGAAAAAGCCACCGGTGCGATTGCGTGTGGTCTGTTCGACGACGAAGTGGCCGTCGAGCATGATTGTCTGCAGGCGCGTCAGCAGGTTGTAATCGCCGTTGATGTGCGACCAACGCATCTGCGCGCAACCAACCATTCCGTCGGTAAAAAAGTCGACGAGCTTGCGCAGGCAATCGGGTTTGGGTACGAAGTCGGCGTCGAAGATCGCGAACAGGTCGCCCTTTGCTGTCTTGTTGCCGTTCTCGAGTGCGCCGGCTTTGAAACCGGTGCGATCCGCGCGATGGATGTAATGGATATCAAAACCCTGTTCCGCGTACTTCGCGACTACGGCTGCGGCGACTTTTGTAGTTTCGTCGGTTGAATCGTCGAGGACCTGAATCTCCAGCTTCTCACGCGGGTAATCGATCGCAGTAACCGCTTTGAGCAGACGTTCGACAACATACAGCTCGTTGAAGAGTGGTAGTTGGACCGTAATCCGCGGTAGCTCGGCCTCGCTAAATCGCCCCTGCGGCTCAGGCACAAACTTGCGATAGCGCCAGAAGTCGATGACCTGCTTGATGCGATAAGCCCCGTAAACCGCAAGGGTGCCGAGAATCGCGAAATAGACGATCAGGATGACCCAGTCGAAGGTGTCGAGCTTGTAGAGCGGGCTGATGTTGCCCCAGGTTTTGTTAACTACGTCGTGGAAGTAGCGCTCAAAGATGGCTTGCGGCGGAAGTCCTCTGGGGCTCGGCCACGGCGTTGGTGCTGGTGACTGAAAAATCATGAATTCCGGTACATCCAAAAGCGCAAGATTCTAACCTATCGCGGCGAACATTGCGAAGCCGCGGGGCGCTAAATTCGGCGTTCCGGGGCGCTGTAATCGCTCGGGGCCGTGGCTACGCTTTCGGGTGAGGCGAGGGTAAACGTTGGGCGCGGCGGTGTGCTCAGTCGTAAGCCACGCAGGCTCAAATCCGCGATTCCGGGCATGACGTAAAACACAACCACACTTCCGAGTAACGCGCCGGTCAGCAAACGAGACGTGTGTGTGTTTTCCCAAACGCCGAAAAACGTCAGACTGAAATCGATCAGGAGTGGAACCGCAGCGAGAAACAACACCCTTCGTGGAGGCATGGTCACGCTTCGAAGAGAACGCAACAGCGGATAAAACAACAGCGTGAATGCAAACCCTGCATACAGCCCGGTGCAACGGGAACAAACCGCCAGCTTGTGGCCCTCAATGAAATAGGACCGATCCGGACGTTGATGACAGACCATGCCGAAGCCTCGATAAATCCCCTCGGCTATCTCGCTGTGACCACTCGCCGCCGCAACCGGCGCAATCACGATTAGCAAAACGATGAGCGTTACCGCCGCCGCACTAATCAACCAATAGACCAGTGGTCTTCGAGTCGGCACGACCTGCGGGATGTATTGGCTCATCAACTACTTTTTTGCCCTTTTGTGTTTTGTGCCTTTAAGAGTCTGTCGGGAAATTAATGATGATTGATTAGAACAAGTCAGGAAGAGGAGCTTGCTCCCGCTGCGGAACCTAATTCACGTAGAAGCGGGGGCAAGCCCCTCTTCCTGACTTGTTCATTTCCATCATGACTCATGGTTAAAACCGGATCACTGTGTCTGGCCCACCTTCAATGTGCAGCGTGTCGACAAAACGAATGTGGCGCGACTCCGTCGTCATGACCACCGAATGCGTCCGCTTGCCCGAGCCAAAGAATCGCACACCCTTCAACAACGCTCCATCAGTAACACCAGTTGCAGCAAAGATAATTTTTCTGCCGGGTGCGAGGTCATCAGTGTCGTACACCCTGTTTGGATCCCTGATTCCCATCGTCGCCAGCCGATCGAGCACTTCCTCGCGCGACGGCACCTTGTCCTTATCAATTCCGAGCCGTTCTGGATCAAACACCAGGCGCGCCTGGATTTCACCGTTCAAGCACTTCATCGCCGCGGCTGTGATAACACCTTCGGGAGCGCCGCCGATTCCCATCAGCGCATGAATGTTTGTTCCGGCTACTGCCGCCGAGATCCCGGCCGACAAGTCGCCGTCTGAGATCAAACGAATGCGTGCGCCCGTATTTCTCACGTCGGCAATCAGTTTTTTATGACGCGAACGGTCTAGCACGATCACGGTCAAGTCTTCGATATCGCGCCCCAGCCGGCGCGCGATGTTTTTCAGATTGTCTTTCACCGGCGCATCGATATCTACAACACCGCGCGAGGATGGGCCAACCACGATCTTGTCCATGTAAATATCAGGGGCGTTTAGCAAACCGCCGCGCTCGGCAGCAGCGAGGACGGCAATCGCGTTGTTGGCGCCGAGTGCGCAGAGGTTTGTTCCTTCGAGTGGGTCGACCGCAATGTCGACCTCGGGGCACGATTCAGCGACTTCATCGCCGACGCCGAATCCGCCGCCGACTTCCTCGCCGATGTAGAGCATTGGCGCTTCATCGCGTTCGCCTTCGCCAATCACCACGCGTCCGCGCATGGGAACCGTGTCCATTACTTCCCGCATCGCCTCGACGGCTACGTGATCGGAAAACTTCCGGTCACCCTGCCCCATGGTTCGGGCAGCAGCTATCGCCGCTGCTTCGGTTACGCGCAAGAAATCCAGCGACAGCTCGCGCTCTGTTCTGAGATCGTCACCCATCTGTTTCTCCTGGTTAAGGAAGTAATCAGGCCAAAATGCTCGTTCATACTAGCAGAGCATCCTACAATTTTGTAATTTT
>JBKPPU010000203.1:0-10201 GCA_046733695.1 Acidobacteriota bacterium | reverse complement strand
GAACGTTCAATCCGAGAGGTTGACAACCTGCATGGTCACTCAACGAAAACCAAAAGCATCGAAGTACCTGACCACACCCACGCGGCCCGTACAAGTGGACCGCGATCGCTCGGTGGCGGGACTGCTTGAAAAGATGGAAGGAACAGGCTTTGGAGGCCGGCAACTCGCCGAGGCACATCGCATCTGGCTCGACATGCTCGGCGATAACACGACCATCATGGTCGCCGCTTCCGGAGCGCTGATCCCCGCAGGCATGCGTCGTTTGCTCGCCTACGTGATCAAAAACCGCTTCGTTGACGTCCTCGTCCTTTCGGGTTCCCTGCTTTTCCACGATCTACACGAAACACTCGGGCGTTATCACTTTCAGGCTCATCCCAGCATGACCGATGCTGAGCTGGAGTCGGCACAGATCAGTCGCATGTGGGATCTGCTCGCAAGTGACGAAGAGTATCGTGAGGCAAAGGAATGGATTGGCGGCTTCACGAACCAACTGGATCAAACACGTCCCTACTCGCCCCGAGAGTTTTTGCATCTATTGGGCCGAGAGCTGGCCGAGATTGCTTCGGAAGATGGCGTGCTTACTTCGGCTTACAAAGCGCGTGTGCCGATCTTCTGTCCGGCGATTGTTGACAGTGGCCTCGCGGTTGGGATAGCTGGGGCGCGTTTTGAAAAGAAGAACAACTTCATGTTCGATCTGATTCAGGACGTGCTCGACATGATGAATGTCATGGCGAATGCGCGTGTCTCAGGAATCCTGAATCTCGGGGGTGGGACCACGAAGAGTTTTATTCAACAAGCTGCGCTCTCGTCGTTCATGCAAAAGGAGCATCATCACGGGCACAAGTATGCGATTCAGATCTCGACTGACGCTCCACATCCCGGTGGCAGATCGAATGCCGTGTCGTTTGATGAAGGATTGATTTACGGAAAACTCGCGCGCGGCGCGCATACTGCTTACGTTCCCTGCGATGCGACGATCGCGTTGCCAATCCTGATCACGTCGCTCTCGCAAACCGCAGCGAAATACATGAAGGGACGCAAGAAACCCAACTTTACCTTCGGGCGCGATCTGATCGTCGAAGCCCCATAATTTTTTAGCCGCCGATTCACGCGGATAAACGCCGATCTGCGTTCATCTGCGTAAATCCGCGGCTAAAAAACCGCCTCACCTAATCCCTTTTCAACCACTCGATTCGGGTTTCGCACGAGGTTGCGCTGTGCGTACATCGCTTTGTCGGCTTGTTCGATTGCCTGACCCAGATCGGTAAGTGACGTAAATCCCGTTACACCAAAAGAAACCGTTACGTTAACTGGAAGTCCAATCCAGCGCTCGGAATTCTCAGCCAGAATCTTATTCAGCTTTTCAATACGCCGGCTTGCTTCGGGTTGTGGCAGCTTGAACATCAAGACCAGAAACTCGTCGCCGCCCCAACGGAATAGCATATCGTCGGCACGCACTAGCGAACGCATTGCTCGTGCAACCGCACGTATTGCTTTGTCTCCTACCGTATGTCCGAACGTGTCGTTGATCGGTTTCAGATTGTCGATGTCGAGAACGGCGACGCTTCCTGAAGTCACGGCATCGCTGTGTCCCACTTCGGGCCGACGCAACAGCGAATGGAAGGCATGACGATTCAAAGCTTCCGTCAAAGGATCCATCTGGACCAGCAACTCGAGTTGATCCCGAGCCTGCGTCAGCTTTCGATTTGCCATTTCCACTTCGCTACGAACACTTTCCATCAAAACCATCACCGTGCCAAAGCCGAGCAGGATTTCAAACAGCAGATCAAATACTGATGTGTAGTGCAAAAAACTCTCGGGCACGGTGAAGCCCCAGAGTCCTTTGCGCGCTCCGAACGCAGGCACGTAGACCAGAAAACTGATTCCGAGCAGCAGCAACGCGGTCGACATCACGCGAATACCGGTTGCTTCGGAACGCGGTCCTCGATGCAGCGCAAAGAACGAGCTGATGAGCAACACGGCCACGATCGGCGCGTGGATCATGAACACATCGTTGAAGTCGCGCGAAGCGTATGGGAGTGCGAGAGAAACAATTAAGGCGGGAATCAGGAAGTATTTGTGTTTTTTGGAAAGCGTTGCGCCGATCGTTTGGGCTAGACAACCCGCGATAAACAGCAGTCCGAAGACATACTCGCCAAAGAAGTAGCCGGAGTAGAGAAGTGACTGCTGCGAATCGAGTTGGAACCCAACAAACAGGCTGATGAGCGCGAGGGAGAGGCTGGCCCAGGATGCAGTCCAGTAGTTAAGAGCATTGCTCTTAATCGAAGACCGCATAAAGATTGACAGTAGCGTGATTAGGAGGACACCCACGCACTGAATGGCCAAACCAACATTCGAATCCATAAAAGAACTGGGACCTCGTTAGGAGGACGAGCTTGAACAGGAAAGCTTCTGGGCGGAAGGCCGGTTACTGAAGATGGGGCGAAAAGACCCATCGACTGGGATTCTAGCCGAGGAAGGCCCGGTAAGCCAAGAGTTTTTTATAGACAGGATTTACAGGATGTTTTCAGGATTTACAGAATCTATCCTGCTTATTCTGAGAAAATCATGTATATCCTGTCCAAGGTTTTATGTCAGCCATTGCAGGACGTCTTCTTCATTCGCGCTGCGGGTGCCGCCGACGACGTGGATGAAATACTCTTCGAGTGAGACCGGGCCCTGACCGTCGCCTTCGACACGGATTCCCTTCCGAAGCTCATCCAGTGATCCGGATGCGAGTAACTTTCCCTGCGCGATGATGGCGATGTCCGTGCAGAGACGTTCCACGATCTCGAGAACGTGCGAGGTGAGAAATACTGTCAGTCCGCGGGTCGTCAGTCGCGATAGCAGATCCTTCAGCGTTCGTGAAGCAATCGCGTCGACACCTTCGAAAGGTTCGTCAAGAAACAGTATCTCCGGCCGGTGAATCAACGCGCACGCGAGTGACAGCTTTTTCTTCATGCCGTGCGAGTACTCGATGATCAGCTTCCCGGGCTCATCCTGCAGATCCATCAACTCGAGCAGCTCCTTCGAGCGCTGTGCGATCTCCTGCGTGCGAAGCCCGTACATGCGCCCGGTGAACGACAACATCTCCGCGCCCGTTAATCGCTCAAACAGGTTGAGGTCCTCGGGCACAACGCCGATACGCCGCTTCACTTCCATCGGCGATGTTGTGATGTCGAGACCGAGAACTCTTAACGCGCCGCCGGACGGTGCCAGCAGCCCGGTGAGCATCTTGATGGTCGTCGACTTGCCTGCGCCGTTCGGACCGAGAAATCCGAAAAAGCTGCCGCGATTCACACGCAGGTTTATGTGATCTACTGCGACAAAATCCGCGAATTGTTTGACCAGTTGAAAGGTTTCGACGGCCGGCGCTGCTTCTGACATCAGCGACAGATTAACGCGGATTCAGAACGGATGGCTAATGTCGCAGGTAAGTCCGTGCCTCGTCAGCACGAATGAACGGTGGCAGGTGCTGGTGCGTGCTCATAAGAAAAGCATTCGAGCTGCCTTGGAGCGCGTTGCCGTGAGTGGCAGCGAGACGTACGAACCGTCCAAAGGGCGACCAGCCGTAGTAATAACCATCGTGCAGACTGAGCAGGATGTCGGCGGTGTGTTTCACGCGTGGAGTGAAAAGCGACTTGTAGATGTTTGCGACTGCATTCGGATAACGATGCCCGGCGGTGCGCTTGAACCACTCTGCGTCAGTAGCGAAGCCCGCAGGAAACGATCCCAGATCCAACGGATCACCGGTCATCGTCAGATATCGATAACTATCCACGCCAGGCTCGTATTCAATCCGTGCTCGCCCGCGCGTGCTCTCCACAACCACTTCCGCCCGTTCCTTGTAGACGGCGAAATCAATCCCATTCACTTCCACGCTCGCAGTGGCAATTTCAGGGATGCGCTGATCGTCCTGGCAATAAATCGCGGCATAACTACAGAGACCAAACGCCGGAATCACTACCCGGAAACCTCTCCGCTCCAGAGTTGACGCAAGATCGACACGCCGGTTCTCTTCGAGATTCATACCGTGATCCGAGAACATCACGATCTCGGTCTCGTTACCACAAAACGCGCGAATCTCCTTCAGAATCTTATCGAGCGATTCGAGTGCGACGGCGAGGCGACCCGGTCCCTGAGCATGGAGCAACCCGTCAGTGGCTTTGAGAAATGCGAAATAGTCGCGCGTTTGCGGCGCCGCTTTGAATCGTTCGCGAAACCGTTGCATGTCGGCGCGCCAGACTTTCTCGGGCGCCACGTAGATCAAAAACTCGAACGCGAGCGGTTCCTGGTAATCGAGATCGTCCATGTATGACGACGGAATTTTGTCAGGCGTGCGACGACCAATGTACTTCCTGATCCCACCGCGTAGCTCACGCGCCGTTCGATCGAAATATAAACTCTCATAACCCGCCGGCGGTGAGGCGCCGAGCATCGCAGACAGCGCGACGTTCGTCATTGTCGGAAATGGTGACAGCAGGCGCGCCGGTGATCCAAAACTATCGAACAAACCACGATTCTTTGCCTGCTCGATGAGCGCGTGCGGAACTCCATCCAAACAAAGTAGAAGCCGCCGCGGCCGTGTTTGACCACTCATTTTAATCCTGCCTTTTTCCGCGTTTATACGTGTTACTGCTCTACGTCGAGTTTAGAAACCTCAGTCTTGTACGCCTGTCGCAACCCCTTCTTCGCTTCGTCGTGCGCGTCGTAAACATTCGGCCGCGCCAGCACTTCCTTGTACTGCGCCAACGCTTCATCGCGCTTACCCGCGACGTCGTAAGATCGCGCAGCATACAGATGGGCCATCGTGACCAACCCTGCCTCTGCACGCTCGACCTTCGTCGCCGCGAGAAACTCCTTCGCTGCACGATCGTTATATCCCGCCATCAACAACGCTTCACCATACTTGAAGTGAATCAGATCGAGCGCACGCACTGTGCTGTCGCGCACGTTTCGGTCGCGCAGCACTTCATCAAACGTGGCGAATGCTTCCTTCTCCGCTTGAACCGCGCCTGGCAGATCTTTTTGTTTTCGTTTGACACCGGCGAGCGAAACAAGGGCATCAGCAGTCTCGAGCTTCAGCAGGTAGTTACCCGGATACTTCGCACTCAACTCGCGCGTGAGTTTAACCACATCGGCAAAACGCTTTTCCCGTGTGTAAAGCAGCACCAAAACAGTCTTCGCGTCGTCCTGAGACCAGCGACCTTCTCTCGCAACCTGTTCGAGCAACTGGAGCCCACGTCTCTTCGAGCCGCGATAACCGGTTGCACCGGCAATGATCTTCACCGGCAGCGGTAGTGACCCCACGACATACTCGTAAAGACCAATCGTGATTTGCGCATCAACGTATTTCGGATCGAGCTTCAACACTTCGCGATGATGCTCGACGGCGTCGTTGCCGTCGCGTAGTGCCGCAAAATGCCGGCGCTCGACTGCTTCTTCAAACGACGCCTTCAATCCTTCAGTGTTGGCCAGGAAATCGAGTGCCTCGATGTTCTTCGGCTCTTGTTTGAGTTTTGCTTCGGCGAGCTGTTTGGCCTGGCGGGTGAGGTTGCGAAACTCCGTCACAATCTTCGGATCGACTTTATCGTCGCCGTTTGTGTAGAACGACTCGTTGCTGTAAAGCGATACTTGCAGACGTCGCGACTCATAGAGAGTCTTGATCCAGACGCGCGCCGCAAGCAGTTGATAACCTCCGGGATGATTTGGAAAGAGTTGAATGATCTCTTTAAAGTCGCGCTGTGCTTTGTCGTAGTCGATGTTGTAAAGAGCATCGAGCCCGCTGCGCCGCAATTCTTCGAATCGCACACGTTCTGCATCCGTTAGCCATGGGGATGAAGGTTGCTGCGCCGGCACAACAAATGCCGTCAACAACACTAAAACCAAACCACCAACACACTTCATTAGCTCCCTCCAACCAATCCGTAATCAAATCCGCGTTAATCCGCGTCCGTAAACGACTCCATGTACTTCACACCCGATCCGGTGTTGAATAGGACCACGCGTTCGCCACGTTTCACTTCACCCGTTTCCACTAACGTTCGCAAAGCCGGCAAACACGCAGCTCCTTCGGGTGCGCAAAAGATTCCTTCGACCGCACCGATCTCTTTAGTTGCGGCAATGAGCTCTTCATCAGTCACCGCGACCGCGGTTCCACCCGAATTACGTAACGCGTCGAGAATCAAAAAATCACCGATTGCTTTCGGCACGCGCAGTCCTGAAGCAGTCGTCGCCGCATTCGGAAACTCGTCTGCGAATCGCTGTCCCTCTTCAAAGGCACGGACGATGGGTGCACAACCTGCTGCCTGTACAGTCACCATTCGTGGTCGCCTACTGCCAATCCAACCCATGCGTTCCATCTCGTCGAACGCTTTCCACATTCCGATCAAGCCCGTTCCGCCCCCGGTGGGATAAATGATCACGTCCGGCAATTCCCAATTCATTTGCTCCGCGACTTCGTATCCGAGCGTCTTCTTTCCTTCGACTCGATAAGGTTCTTTCAACGTCGAGACGTCGAACCAGCCCGCCTTTTCTTTTCGCCTGCCGATTTCCGCGCCGCAGTCAGTTATCAGACCATCCATCAACGTCACATGAGCGCCGGTTTGTTCACACTCGACAATGTTCGCTCGCGGCGTGTCGCGCGGCATGAAGATGTATGACTTCAGCCCCGCTCGCGAGGCGTAGGCCGCCAAAGCGCCGCCGGCATTTCCGGCCGATGGGACCGCGAGCTTTGTGGCTCCCAGCTCTTTCGCCATCGACACGGCTGTCGCCATGCCGCGGGCTTTGAAACTCTGCGTCGGGTTCTGCGATTCGTCCTTGATGTAAAGCTCATGGATTCCGAAGCGTTTACCCAAACGTGGTGCATGGATTAATGGCGTCCAGCCTTCGCCGAGTGAAACAATGTTTTTGTCGTCTTCGACGGGGAGCACCTCGCGATAGCGCCAGAGATCGGGGCGCCTGCTCGCGAGCGAGTCCTTTGTCAAAGTCATTTTGGCGCGCTCTAAATCGTAGCGAACCAGCAATGGCTTACCGCAGGCAGTGCAAAGATTGTGCAACCGATGTGCCTCATGGCTCAGGCCACAAAGACCGCATTCTAGATGGGTAACATTCATGATTAGAGTTTCCTCGGGTTCGGTTGGTGCAATAAAACTATTCCAACTGTAAGCCAAGACAAACGCGGATGAAAACGGCTAATCCGTCTTCATCCGCGTTTATCTTCGGTTAATAGAGATGTCAGTGGCCGTGGCCGCTGTTGCCGTCGATCTGGCTACGGATTTCACCGCCCGGCCACCTGGTGCTGTGGACGTTGACATAAGTTACGCCGGCACGAATCGCAGCGACGAGCTCATCCATTTCACCGGCACTAATTCCCCGCTCATTTGCGAGGTTAGTCACATCGACCGCCGTGATCGTGCCCGAAATTGTGGCTGGCGGCGCCGGACACGGCTGGGTCCCTGCAGGACCATTACCAAGGTTGGTGCAAAGGAACACGCTGATGGGGCCAGTGATGCCCTTTTGCCCAAAGTGAATATGAGACTGCTGGACCGCGCCTTCGAGGTCGTTATAACTCAGTTCCCAGTCAATGCGCGTCCCGTCATTGCTGATACGCGCGGTGAATGTACCGTTGCCGGTGGTTGAAACTGCGCCACCAGTTGTCCCGGTCTCCTCGTATCCAGTCAGAGTTTCGCTGATTTTTTTGAAGCCTTGGGCAAAGACAACTGCAGACACCGACACCAAGGCAACCACTGCAATAGACACTCCTAGTCTTCGCATTCCCTTTTACCTCCAAAGATTCTGTTGTAGCTAAGTGGGGGGCGCATGATATCACACGACCGTCTAAAACCTAGAGACAAATAGGTCATATACGTCGTATAGGACCTATTTGCCTTCTGCCTTCGGTTCCTTTAACTTGTTTCCTTCCTTATGACGATAAGTTTGCTCGCCCTCGATCTTGACGGGACGCTGCTCGATTCCCGTGGCGATATTTCTGAGCGAAATCGCGTTGCCATCGATAGTGCCCGCGAACACGGCGTGCACGTGGCACTCGTTACCGGACGACGCTTTCGTGATTCGCGGCCGGTTGCTCTCGAGCTGGGTCTGGATGTTCCGCTGATCTCACATAACGGCGCGTTGACGAAGCATGCCGCGACACTGCAGACCGTTTCGATTCTCCCACTCCCGCGCGCAGCCGCACGCGACGCGTTGCGAGTGGGACGCGCTGCCGGCGCTGATGCCCTCTTGAGCGATGATCATGAAGGTTTGGGATCACTTGTTTACGACCACATTCGCGGCGGTAATTCAGCAGCCAACCGGTACATCACCTGGGCTCGGCGAATTCATGGCGAGGAGGAAGGCGAGCGCGCGGTACAGCAAGTGAGCTCGCTTGAAGAGTACCTGGATCACGATCCGATTCATCTCTCGTTTTCAGGTGGCTGTGAGGAGATGGACCAGCTCGAGGAAGTACTCAAAATGGAGCTCGGCTCGACTGTAAAAATTCTCAGTACGAAGTATCTTGAACAGGATTTTACCCTCCTGGATGTCGTGAACTCGGCAGCGTCAAAAGGCGCCGGTGTCGCCGCCGCTGCCGCAGAGTTAGGCGTGGGTCGCGAGGAGATAATGGCTATCGGCGACAACTACAACGATCTCGAGATGCTTTTATTCGCGGGCACGGGCGTGGTGATGGCCAACGCGCCACTGTCGCTGCGAGAGATCGCGGGCTTGCATCCGACTGCTTCCAATCGTGAGGACGGTGTGGCTCTGGCGATCGAAAAATTCATACTTAACGGGGCGCAATCAATCAACCAGTAAGGAGAAAGCATGGCAAATCGAACGGCAGTAATCCAAACAAACAAAGGGACGATTCGAGTCGAGTTGTTGGAATCGGACGCACCCAAGACCACCGAGAACTTCATTACACTCGCACAGCGTGGCTACTACGACGGCATCATCTTTCACCGCGTGATCAAGAACTTCATGATTCAGGGTGGCGATCCGACTGGCACCGGGCGTGGTGGCGAGTCCGCGTGGGGCGGACGCTTCAACGACGAGATCGATCCGAAGTCGCCTGTGTATCAGCGCGGTTATAAAGCGGGCACGATGGCCATGGCCAATGCTGGTCCAAACACGAATGGATCACAGTTCTTCATCATGCACGTCGATTATCCGTTGCCGCCGAGCTACACGATCTTTGGCAAGGTGATTGAGGGACAGGATGTGGTGAACGCGATTGCGACCAGTCCGACAGCGCCTGGCGATCGACCCGTGTCGGAAGTGAAGATGGAGAAAGTAACGATAGAATAAATCTGCGTAATCTGTGGATTAGAGTGGCATTGCACCGTGACCGAGGCGAGTCGCATTGCGGATTGCGTCGGTCACGTATTTCTTTGCGGCGCTGACTGCTTCTTCGAGGTTTAGTCCTTTTCCGAGACAGGCCGCGAGTGCTGCTGACAGAGTGCAACCTGAGCCGTGCACTTCACCAACCTCGATGTAGCTACTTCGAAATTCAGTAAAGATTCCGTTTTCAGTTAAGAGGACGTCGAGCGCTTGTGCATCGATGTGCCGGTGTCCGCCTTTCACCAGGACATTGCGCGCGCCGAGTTGTTGAATTGTCTCCGCTGCGCGTCGCATGTCTGATTCGTCTTGAATTGAGATGCCGGCGAGCTTTTCCGCTTCGGGAATGTTTGGAGTGACGACGCGGGCGAGTGGGAAGAGATCGCGCTTCAGGATCTCGAAAGCAGCTTCGTCGATCAGGACGTCGCCTGAGGTTGCGACCAGGACGGGATCGACAACTGGAGCGGGTAGGTTTGCTTCGGCGAATAAGCGTGCGACTTCGGCGACGATTTCGGCAGTCGGCAGCATGCCTGTTTTCGCTGCCGCGACGTTTAGATCGTGGACGATCGGCTCTACCTGCGAACGTAGACTCGCTGCTGTTTGATGCTCGGCGCCAAAGACGCCCGTCGTGTTCTGAAACGTAATCGACGTGATCGCTGCCGCAGGAAAGCAACCAAGCGCCGCGATCGTCTTGATATCCGCAACGACCCCCGCCCCGCCGGAAGGGTCAACCCCCGCAATTGTAAGCACCACCGGTTTCATAAATACGCTTGGTACGTACTGTAGGGGCGGCCCTCCGTGGCCGCCCGGCGTCGGATCGAGCTCTTTGTGAAGAGACTGATCGATTGTGTTGCTAAGGATCGAGTTC
>JBKPPU010000202.1:0-36750 GCA_046733695.1 Acidobacteriota bacterium | reverse complement strand
TGCGACGAATGGTGAGTGAAGGGAAGTTGGGAAAGAAAACGGGTCAGGGGTTTTACGATTGGAGCCAGGCCTAGAGCTCTTGTTGGTTAACGATGAGTACTCCCTACAACAACGAAGAGAGACGGTTTGCGTTACGAATGTCGTTGCGATTGCCGATCGTGATTTCCGGTCGCGCCGATGACGGTTCCGCGTGGAGCGAGCCAACAGAAACTGACGACATCTCGACTTCCGGCGCGCTCTTTCATTTGAACCAGAAAGTTACTCGCGGAGAACGTTTGTACATTCGCGCGCACCGGCCCGATGGCTCGCCGATCGAGGCGACTGCCCTCGTCGTCCGAGTTGCGCCCGCGATTTACGGAACCGCGCGAGTCGGAGTGCAGATAGCCGAACCCACCGAGAACTGGCTCCGGCTATTCGTGTCATGGGTAGCCGACGAGCAACCAGTGACTACTGATCCCGAAGCTCCTCCCTCCGAGTAGTAATCATGTTAATCCTGTAAATCCTGTAATCCTGTCCAAGGGTTTTTAGACAGGATTACAGGATTTACAAGATTAACGGGATTTTGTCTTAATCATCATTGGAGTTGTCAATGCCGGAAACTTACGAGACTTTGCTGCTCGAAAAACGCGAGCGCGTCGCCATCATCACGATCAATCGTCCTGACAAACGAAACGCACTCAATATCAAAACACGCCAAGAAGGCGCGGCTTTACTCGAAGAACTTCGCAACGACAGCTCAGTCGGCGTGGTTGTGTTCACCGGCGCAGGTGAAAAAGCGTTTATCGCCGGAGCAGACATCGGTGAGTTTGCGGGACGCACGTCCATCACGCAGCGCGATGTGATGATGGGCCGGTCGTTGTTCACTGCGATCGATAGTTTTCCGAAACCCGTGATTGCGATGGTCAATGGGTACTGTCTCGGCGGTGGTTGTGAGCTTGCGCTAGCGTGCGACATTCGCATCGCGAGTGAGACAGCGTCGTTTGGTCAGCCCGAGATCAATCTCGGCATCATTCCGGGTGGCGGCGGCACGCAACGTCTAACGCGTCTGGTCGGCGAAGGAAAAGCGATGGAGATGATCCTCACCGGTGAAATCCTGGACGCGCGTACAGCTTTTTCCATTGGCCTTGTGAATCACGTGTTTCCGGCCGAGCAGCTTGAAGCGAAGACGATGGAAATCGCAAACCGCATTGCCACGAAGAGTCCGATCGCGTTGCAACTGGCGAAAGAAGCAGTGAAGATTGCGTCGCGCTCCAATCTCGACGAGGGTCTGCGTCGTGAAGTCGATCTCTTCGCGCTCTGTTTCTCGACGGAAGATAAAGACGAGGGCGTGAGCGCGTTCCTGGAGAAACGCACGCCTGCCTTCAAGGGAAAATGAAATCTCTCCTCCTCATCGTCGGGATTTTGGTTGCCACTGCCGGTGGCGTGATCACATACCGCGCTCTTTACGTTGAACCCAAATCCGGAGTCGTAATCACCGACTCCGGCATCCGCCAGATTCCCGATCAAGCCCGCGTTGTTGGCGGCGCGCTGTTATTCGTAGGCGGCTCCGCCCTCGCCCTCTTCGCCGCCACAAGAAGGAAGTAGTAGCCACAAAGAAGCACAAAAAGCACAAAAGAATTTTTGAGAACTAATCAGTTCTTTTGTGCATCTTGTGCCTTTTTGTGGCTGATCTTTTCGATGAGTGTGCGGGTCTCTGTGGCGAAGACGCCGTTGGGTTCGAGGCGCAGGTATTCGTGAAATTCCGTGAGTGCATCTGCGGTGCGACCGACGCGTAGTAACAAATTTCCTTTGAGCAGATGAGCGCCGGCGAGATCGGGGTTGAGGGTGAGGGCGCGTTTAATTTCTTCGTAGGATTTCTCGAGCGCTGGTTTTGCCTGCATCAGATCCTTTATCTCGCGTGCCTTTTCCCAGTAGACGCGTGCGAGATTCAGGTGTCCCAGATAGGAAACATCCTGAATTGCCAATCCCTTAACCAAGACTTTCTCGGCTTCAGCAGTTTTGTTCTGATGCAGATAAATCTCACTCAACGCGAAAAGAGCGTTAAAGGCCTTCGGGTCGACTTCGATCGTCGCTAGCAACGCCTGCTCAGCTTTGTCCCACTGCTCGAGATCCATGTAGCCGGTTCCGAGCTTCAACCGTGCCTCAACAAACTTTGGATAGATCGAGACGGCTTTCTCGAAATACTTCACTGCAACCGACGTCTTGCCTTCAGCGAGCGCAGTCACTCCTTTATCAAACTCCTTCTGCGCTGCTGCCGGAACATTGGCATCGATAGTCCCCGGTTTTGAAGTTGTTGACGATGATGTGGTGTCAGGGAAGAGTTGCAGCAGCACCAAACCGCTCGAGCTCGTGACCAGGTCGACGGTTTGTTGTGCGTCGCTATAGCCGGGCTGTCGAACGCGAACTAAATACTGCGCCGGCGGAAGAGAAATGAACTGAAACTTACCCGAACTATCGGTGAATGCTTCACCGATCGGCCCGCCGCCATCGTAACTTTCGAGTCGGACCACAACGTTTGCAGCCGGCGCACCACCCTGGGCGAAGCGCACCTGCCCGTGTATCTCGACTCTCTTCGTCTGCCCGTAGCCAGAAAACGCTACCGCGACGATGCTCGACAACAACAGCAAGACTCTCGCACCTGTCATAGCGTGGAAATTCTACTGCAATTACGGACCGCCCGACCAATCAAACCTAACCTTGCCACAGGGTTCTTAACTGATCTTCGGTGCCGTTGAATTTATCCCGATCGCAGTTTCCGATGCCGGCGACTGTGTGAGGTTGCGGACCCACGGCGCCGTCCGTGTATTGCCACATGGTCCATGTCGTCCAGTTGACCGGCACGACGGCGGTCGGGCCGTATTGTGCTAACCAGAACCAGCACTGAGCGAGAATGGGATCTTTGTTGCTGCCGAGCAACTCCTTAATATAAGACCCGGAATACAAACCCGGAAACCTGCCGGTTACTGCATTGACATGGGTGACAAAATTCCGCGCGTCATCCAGCGACATGCTGCTGCCGCTCGGATTTTGTTCGAAGTCGAGCACGAGAAGCGTGTTGTTAAAATTTCCGACGACCTGAAGGAGGTGCTCGGCTTGCGCGACGCCGTCGCCGCCGGTCGCGAAGTGATAAGCGCCCCACAAGAGCCCTGCATTTTGCGCGTTCGTCTTATTCGTCGGGTACATCGGGTCGAGACCCGTTTGCCCCTGCGTAGCTTTATGAATGACACCAATGATTCCGTCGCCCGCGGCCTGTTTAAGGTTTACGTTTCCGTTGTGATGAGAGAGGTCAACGACTGCATTTAATGGATCCGGCATTGTTTTCTCCTTGAGTTGGTCGGTTGAGGAACGCGCGGACAATATCCCGGACTTTTTTGAAAGTCAATCATCCATTCCAACCTGATAGAATCTCGTCTATGCACCGCCCCCTAATACTTGCGCTCATTGCGCTCTCGATTCCGAGTAGTTCATTGGCACAACGATCGAACTCCGTGCTCGCTTGCAAGCGACCGGTGCTCGCTGCTTTGAAGCCGATGCCGGAACTCACTTATCAATGTAACGAGCAGTTAAACGATTACGATGAGAAGATTCTGAAACTTCCGGAGCGAGTCGCCGCGATCAAGACACTGATGTCGGAGCTCGCTTCGTTCAATGATGCTGCGTGGTGGTCAGCAGACCCGGTGGATCTGAGCGTTTGTGATTTCACAAAAGAGCCGGGAAACCTGACGCGCGATCAGCGACGGAGCTTTGTGAATGGCGAGTACGCGTTCTGGTTGTTTGGAAACGATCGTGTTCGGCTGATGCTGATACCCGATCCCTGTTATCAAACGGAGTACGGCGGATCGAATGCGTTTGTGCTTTATCGTCAGGGTGGACGCGTCGCAGTCGGGCAGGTATTGGACGGTTATTTCTCGCGCGCGGATAACTCCGTCACGATGGCTTTCGCGAAATTCGGCAGCGAAGAGATTATCGAAGTCGCTACTGGTTCCGGTGGGTTGACGCCGAGCTTGACCAACTATTACTTCGTGATCGATCCACAAACGAAACACGCTGTTCCGAAGAATCTTTTCCGCGGCGATCATGGACCGAGGAACGAGATCACGTCGGCAATGTTGTTCGGCGCAACGCCTGCCACCACGCCACTAAAAATCATCCGCGGCCGTTCGCTAGCCCCGAGTTTCATCATTTACGTCGACAGCGAAACCGGAAAGATCGACGACAACGGCCGCAAGCTCTCGCGAAAGACTCTCAGGTGGAACGGAAAAGGATATCGGTAACTTATTGCCACAAAGAAGCACAAAAAGCACAAAAGCATTTGGAGAACCATTTAGTTCATTTGTGCATTTTGTGCCTTTTTGTGGCGATCCCGGTTAGGCAATTCGCACGTGTGAGGATAACAAAAGCTCCGTGCAGCGCTCGTAGAATTCCGGCAACTCTTTCTGAACTCTCCTCTCCAAATCACGAGCCACTCTTCGCTCGCGCTTCGCGGGGCCGGCTAAGTGAGTGAAACCGGCTTGTATTTGCGCCTGCGGACTCAACGCTCCGTCGACTGTTGGGAAGATGTGGCGCATTTCGATCCCCGCGTATGGCGATTGTTTTTGACTGCGGTGGTATTCGACACAAGCAGTCAATACATACTGCTCAATCAGCAGCATGTGTCGAGACTTCTCCGTCAGAACTTTCATCGCCGATCGATTTCGCGAGTCCCGAACGATGCGCAGGGCAGTCTTCGCATAGTGCTTAATGAAGTCGAGGTGGTTGCCGCCGAAGACTCCACAACATTGACTCTCTAACTTCGGCTGCCTTCGGTACCAGGTCCACTCGCGCGGCAACCAGCCATCGCCGATTACGCTCTCCAATTGTTCCGGTGTGTATAGACTGGCGCCGAGCGTAACCGGCTCCGGGTTTTGCGCGAACACGTCGGCACGCTCCAACTCCCGAGCCAATGGCTTCCAGAGAAACACATCGGCATCGACATGCACGAACGGTTTGTCCTGAAGTGCGTAAGTTTCGATCTTGCCGAGCGACCACCACTCACGATCGTCGTTTCGAAGTTTGTTCAGCTCTGTCGAAACGCGACGAAAAGGAAGCTGTAGATAGTCGATTAGAATTCGAGCGCCTGCGTCGTCCGTGACCAGCCACGTGTCAGGATAAAAGTGGCTGACGGTATGAAGAGACAGGCCCCACCCCAGCCAGTGATGCCAGTCGGTATACCAGCGCGAGTAGCCTGCAAAGTAAGGCTTCGACCAAAACGACCAAACTGCTCTCATTTCTTACTACGTTAGGTGCCACCTTTCTTCGTCGATCGGCGTGTAGCCGGCTTGGTGGGTGTTCGCTCTGTTGTTGTCGTTGTTTGCACCCGCCGCGCCGGCGCCGGCTTCGTGCGCTGTCGATCTTCACGAAACAGCAGCTGGCCGTTGCGCAGCAGGCTGGCCGCAACGGCGACGCTGCCGCTGGAGAAGCAACTGCTCAACGGTTCGAACTCACAATTGCAACTCTCAATTTGTATAGCTCCATTGGGCCAGTTCACAAATCCGAGCGGTGCATAGTGATGAACGACACCATTCGGCTCGAGTAAGGCTGTGAATGTAGCAATGGTGTCAGACTCAGGCTCGGGCCATTCGATATTACCGGTGGCTACACGTGCGGGAATCAGCCAGTAGTCGCCTGTGCGATATTCTCCACCCGCCGCAAACTGAATTTGGATCCCGTCTTCGAGATCCATCCACGCGGCCGTGTCGTCATTCGTTCCGATCGGAGTCTCTTTAATCAATATGCTGCCATCGTCTTCAAGAACAGTGTCTTCAGTTTCAAAGTGGTCCCAACGACGAACCTTCGGATTGACTAAATCGTCGTTCCAATGAATGGCACTCGGATCTCCGCCAATGGAATCAGGATCCACTGAGAGCGTGGCGCCCTCGACCTTCGTCAGGCGCGCCAGAAGGCCCGGCAGACCTCGCAAGTCAGATACGTCGTCAGTCAGTTCCACCCAGTTACCCGCAACAAAATCGCGTGCGTTGGAAACTTCGAGATCAAAACCCACGCTGTTGGTCCATGCTGCAGCGCGACTGCCATTGTCGCGCGACCACTTGATCGTTGCCTCACCGGCAACGCCGCCGCGATGAACCTCGACACGATACAGTTGATTCGCGCGGCCTGTGAATTTTGAGTCCGGCGACATCACACACGCATCGACGATCTTGGCTCCCGGATCCACACGTGCACCCATCACTGCATCGCTCACAGGCAATAAGAAATCGAGCGGATACGGACAACCAGCGGCCAAATCCTTAGGCTCAGGTTTGTCGACTATCGCAAGCTGGTCGTTTACCTTGTCGATTTCCTGTTGCAGCTTTGCCTTGGTCAGGGTTGAGCTGGCGTTGCTGAGTTGGGTTTGGAGTGTTGTTAGTTTATTCGTCAGCCACTCACGTCGTTTATCACGGATGTCCTTGCGCGCGGTGTCGCCCACATCCAGCGCTCTAACCTGCCACGCGACCTGCGCGCGACTGCATGTATCAGGACCACCCAACGCTTTCTCGCGGATGCTGTCGTCCTCAATCGAGGTGACATGTCGCTCCCACACATCGAGATAAACCCAATAGAGCGCATCGAGCTTGTCGATTAGTGCTTTTGCGAACGGGTCATCGTTCGGGAGCGGATTGTTCGGCTGCTCCGTGTACAAGCATGAGGTTTCGTTCTCAACCAGGTATCCATCGACGTAGTAACGGCCTGCGCTTATCGAAAGACTGTCGTTCGTGTCTTTACTGAGTCTAAAGCCGGCGGCCATCACTGGCGCTGCATATGGTCCAATCAGGTCGAGTGCCAGAGTCCGCAAGTAATGAAGCAGAATTGAGGTCTGCTCATTAGTGTCAGCGTCGAGATCAACCCGGCCTTGCTGGCGGATTACTCGGCTGAAGTGTTTTCCGGCGACAAATGTATCTCGCGTGATGTCAGATTTCATGGCTGTCTTCCTTCGCTAGAAGTTTCCGGTGTCGACCGGCTATTAAGTTCAAACTGAGATAAGTCCGACGTCCATACCTGCCGGCGTAAATTCCTCGAGGCGCTGACGCAGGTTTGCTTCGCGTTGAGGGCGATACAAATCATGGAATACTCCCATTTCTGATTCGTCGTCAGCGCCAGTTTTGATTTCGACGGCGCAGTTAGGACCGAGTTGTGAATAACCAGGATTGCCGTACCGAATGCTGGTGAACTGCGGTCGCACTCTCAATTCTTCTGAAGCAATCAGACTGGCGCGTTTGTTTAAATCCGTGACCTTCTCGGTTACAGCCTGCCTAACGAGGTCGGGCTGGCAACGATAACGGCGTGGTGTGCGGCAATGCGGCTGCACGTAAGAAAATCTCACGCAGCCGAGTTGGCGTCTCGCAACGTTCACACAATCAAAAAAGATGCAGTTCTCAGCGAGCCCGACCGCGTGAACATCCACGATTCCAAAAACCGTGCAACGAAGAATCGTCAACACCGCGTGGGCCACCGCAAACCCCGGCGCTCCAATTGCTTCTTTCTGCGGGTCTGTCGCGTCGACGATGCTGTCGGTGATCGTCATCGGGATCGGATCGATATCGACTTCGTTTTCGTGAACCTGAATCGATCCAAGAATTGTGTGTTCTATTCGGACGTGCGCGCGAATGTTGTAAAGCTCGAGACTCGGTTCCGCCGGCCGGTGTGGTTCGCAATCGCTGTCGATGCCCCAGCCGGGAACGAGTGTGCAGTGTCGCAGCACGACACTCGAGCCACACACGGGCGGAGGTGGACAACCGTATTCGCGTGCTGGTCCAGTGATTCGCAGTGGGCGACCGGCGAGCAGCAGCCCATCCAGGGTGAACCGACTGCCCTCTTCCATCGTCACAGACAACGAATCGGGAGAATCAGTTTGCCAATCGAGTAAACGAAGTATCGGCCGTTTGCGATTGGCTGCGCGCAATTGCAGCGTGCGATTAGATTTGAGAGTGATTGTGATCGGCTCGACGTAAACCGCGCTCTCCGTCAGTTCAATCACCGCGTCGAATGGATCGTCTTTCTCCCATTGCGCGAGCGCTGCACCCAGCGTTTGAAATGATCCCGGTTTCCTGCCGACCTGATAGAATTTGGGCTCCACGAGCCGGCGTATTTGCTTCGATGGATCTTTCGGATCCGGAACCTTTATCTCCTCTGGTGAGGGATCAAAAATCGGACGCGCATATTCGCCGCCACCCATGTCAGCACTGAACCCGTAACGATAACTAACTGAAACGCCTTTCTTCGGTAACTGGCTCGGCGGAAACGCAAAGCGTCCGAGAACCGGATCGACCGCCACGTGTTTGAGCTTGGGTACATACTGCCAACCCGACAGGTCAGCCGGAACAATTGCTTCAACTGGAATCGGTTTGTCCGCGTCGTATCCACCCCATCCCGGCGCCCAGATCGCGAAGCTGCGATCGGCTCCATAAAACTGTTCCGGCCGGGAGGCGAAGGCCTGCCTGCGGATGGGTGCCGGTATGTTCATCTCTTCGGCAATGTGCGCCGGGTCGGTTTCTGGTTCACTCTTGCAAAACAGTGGTGCGTCCTGGCCCAGCACACTGAAGGTGAAGCAATGTGGACCAGCATTCTCGGCGCAGTAAGCGCGCGTCCACGTAACCGGATAAGCCTTCAGCCACCAGATGAAGACGCCGACCGAAGGAATGTTGAAACGTCCCACCGTGCGGCGTGAGTTGATTTGTCGAATATCGACCGTGTGAGCAAGCCGTTCGAATGGACTACCGATTAGATCGAGATCTTCCATGCGACGAACGTCGACCGTGCACACACGATCTAAATGCAGGTGGTTGATATTTTGGTTCCACGGAAGCAGCTTGAAGAATTCGACCGCACGAGCAGGAAGTCCGGCGACGTCCTGAGCGAGAAGTTCGAGTAATGCGAGCGTCCCCTTGGCGCGCCGGTATCGGATGGTATTTGAAACCTCTCGTCGCGGAACGAGAACCCGGCCGAGTGCGCTGCTGTCTTTCTCACCAATCTTGAGCACCGGGCGGTAGCCGATGAGCTCGGCAATGTAAGGAACGGCCCAGTCTTCGGCCGTCTCGATAAACCAGTTCTCGTAAAGCTGATTAATGTCGTCCTCGACGAGGTTGACTTGTTCAGCTATTACGCGCAGAAGCGCCTGCAGCGGGTATCGCTGATCCGCATCGCGCATGCGGTAAATGTCAGGCACCAATTGGTAGAGCCGATCGATTCGAGGATCTATTGTTTCTCCGCTCATGATGCTTCGGCCTTTACTTCATAGTTTCGCGATCCAAACTTGGACACGGCCTACGGCGTACCCACCCGCTACCGCGAGGTGGTACTGACTGTGTCCAAGAACGATTTCGGATGTTTAGACAAAGCCTATTCATTTCATAGATTCGCGATCCAGACTTGGATACAGTCAGTACCACCTCGCGGTAGCGGGTGGGTGCGAAGCCTTTTCACTTAATTTGGTTCAAGACGATGGTGTCCTGAACTGCCGGTGTAAAAATCGCCAACTGTGCTCCGTGTAAGGCACCCTTGTCGAAACCAGCCAGACTTGCCGGGACTGACTGCAATGGACCAGCCGATATTCCTTTCTTAGGTTTCACGATGTCCTGCACGGCCTGGGCTAGTTGTGGGAGCGTTTGCAACTGGCGCTTGCCATTAGCGTCAGTAGTTTTTTCCGGCACGCCACCGAATGCGTCGACGTCGACGTAAGCGACTCCTTCCACCGCCTGTATGGCGCCAATGATTTCGCAGAGCAGTGCGGGCTGGCCCAAAGCGCGCTTGCGAAATCCGAATTTATCAAGCAATACAGTGCGCACTTCGAGTGCTACCGGATCCCAGAGATAGTCCGGCTGTAAGCGTATGTTTGCGCTGAGGACGAGGGTGATCAGCTCGCGCGACTCGAGTTGGATTGGAACACTGACGTCGCCGAGTTTGCGCAATGCTTCAAGCAGGTTGCGATACAGATCGGAGAGTGGATCGATCGGAATGTCGTCAACCCCGGCGATTGTCAGGTGGATAAACTGGCGTCGACCATCGCTCAACTGCTTTGCACTTGCCTTCGCAATGCCCGCAAACGTGCGCGTGAAGTCGCTGTAGTCCTGTAACGAAACCAGCCGGTCCAGCGCCATTACCGCGAGCGGCGCATTCTCGCGGGCTGTATCGCGATCTTCCTTATCGGCGCCACCCGAGGCCTGTAGCGGATTGATCACGCTCTGCACGCCTAGTGGCTTGGTTTGCAACAGGCTAATCTGGTTAGCCTTTACATTGCCGGGTTTGCCGATGCCCTTTCGATAAGTTGAGTTGACATTCAAAACGCCGGTCGGAATGCGTGAACCTTCGATGCCATTACCAAAGACGAGGGTGGGGTTGTCAGCGTCGTCTGTCTTGGTGATGAAGTTCCGATCTTTTGGTCCAAGGCCGGCAAGCGTGTCCACTTCGTGCCACTCGACGTTGTTCACATAAACGTGCAGCGTGCTGTCGACACCCGCGGCGTTAGGAGCCGGCACGAAAGTGAGTGGCGGCTGTTTCAAAGTAAAGCTTTGTAGTGGCTGACTTCCATCTCCACTGCCCAACGGCTCATTCGTCGTTTCTCCATGCGTGGCTTTGACGACGTTGCCGTAGATCGTGAGCGTGTCGCGCTTGTACGAGTATGCAGTTGGAGTCGCAAGTACGAGGGCAGTGTGGATCGTATCGCCTGCTACAGCGGGATCGACTTGTCGCAAACTGGCGACCATCAAAAGCTCGACGCCCTTAACGCCTTTGACGTTTGGAATATCGTCGCGCTCACCGGAGAAGACGACCCAACGCCCAGATGGAAATTCGTTGTAGAGTCCGTCGAGTACGATTCCCTCGCTACGATTGTCCTTGGTAACCTGGATGGGGCTCGTGATGGGTTCGTCGACGAGAGTGAGTTGTTCGCTTTGGCCAAAGACCAGCGTCTGTCGCAGATTCTCCGAGATGTTCTCCCCGGAGTGTCTAGTTCTCCAATTATCTGCCGTTGTGAGACGAGTGGTTTTGCCGCTTATTCCGTAAGCAGTGCGTTGTACTGACTGAGCGTCTACTACCTGACGGACTTCACGAGTTGTGAGCACGCCGGACGGCGTTTGGATGAGCACAAAACTCTCCGGAAGAATTTCTTCGTGTGCCTGATCCAAAAACAGCGTATTGTCGAATTCATCCCCGCTGAGTGGCCAGGGTTGCCAGAGATCCTGGGTTTTGAGCTCGCCTTTTACGTGGACCAGCGTACCTCCATTGCCGTCGGGAACGCGAACATCCTCCAAATAGTACGTTGGCTGATCGGGCACCGTGGCGCCGAAGAGCGGAGCCTGCATTCGCAGCACGTAGACGGCTTTCAAGTCACGCGGAGTAGAACTCAAATCTGCATTGGCCCAGGCAGTATAGAAAGTCTCTTTCAACAGCGGATCAAAGTTGACGAGCAACTGGGCCGGTGCGTCGGTTCCGGGTTTAAAGATTGTTTCCAGGCTGCGTTGGAGTTGGAGACTGCTGGCGGCCTGAGGTTTTTTCGGTTTGAGCAGATCCACCACGAACTCTGAAGGATCTGTTTTTGCGATCCCAGGCGCGGATTGTTTGCCCAACTCTTCGAGCGCTGCTTCGAGCTTGTCATGAAATACCCCGGAAGCTTCATTAAACGGCTCCGTAAAATCGCCGCCTGTGACTCTCGGCACAAATTGGTCCCACGCCGACAATGGCATAGGATCACCGAGTCGAATCCGCGATACGAGTGTCCGAACAGGCTCTACTACTAACCTCTCTGTGCCGGGCTGCTCAGGTATTGCTTCGATGTTTTTCAAATGTTCGACGAGGAGAGGGAAGGCAGTCGCGATGTCTACCGGCAACGGCTGCAAACTGATCTCCGTCCGGTCTTGTTCAAACTGGGTTGCGATGCTCGCAACAGTGCGTACAGCCGAATCCTGGCCGTCGTCGCTAAACTGCAATAACAGCAGATCGCCGGTCTTGAGATTAGTATTGATGCCCGCGACGTAAATCTTCTCGACGAAAAGAGCATTCTGGAAAGTGATTGCCTGAGGTTTCTGCAGTCGTACTTGCAGGTTGTTCCATTCGCGTCGCGCGAGCAAACTCTCGCTGGTCTCGAAAGACTGCGCTGTTTCACCGGGATTAGGAACACTCTGCGACCGCGAGCCGGCAGGAATCTCGACTGGCTCGATCTGATTGTCGTCCAACGTGTAAGCGAGATATACGGTGGCAGCGACGCCGGGTCGAAGTTTGTAACCAACCAGCCGCGCCAGCTCGAGAATCGAGCGACGCTCCGTAGCTGTGCGCAGGTAACCTTCGTTGGCGATGCGCTCCTGATAAAAGGTCAACACATCTCCGACCGTGGCCCAACCATCGAGTAACGCGATTGCCGGATCGGTAGTTTGACGAGTGGTCAGATCCTGAAGTGGATAAAACGTGTCAAACGTCTGGCCGTCGGGACCAGTAGCAACGACAACCATGTTTCCCAGCCGCGCTTTCATGGTTTCGAAAAACTCGCCATGCGTGCCGATGCGATACGTCAACTGGTCCAGGCCAGGCCGGTTAGCCGTGGAGACGGGAGTTATTTTTCGAGTGCCTTCACAGCAACCACAACTCGGGCTGTTACAGCCGCACTTTTTCGCCGTCATCTTATCTACCTCCACCTACCTGGATCTCGAGTTTGCCGCGCTCGGGAAAATTCGGATCGTTGTCGAGCTGCGCGATCTCTGCTAACCGCAAAGGCAAAATACCGTTGTCAATCTCGTGATTGGCCGCCTCAAACAGACGCTGAAGTTTTTTGACTTGTACGCATTCGACGCCCGCCACAGCCTGGGCCGTCGCGATGATCTTGCTCAGGTAAATGCCTTCTCCGAACGTCAAATTGTCAGGATGGAAAAAGCCACGCTTGCCACCGGGCAGCACGCGATTGCTGAAGGCCTCGAGCAGCGCTGCTTTGACGTGGCCTGGCTGATAATGTGGCAACGCGCAGACTTCGAGAGCTAACAGGATCGGGACATACTCGGCTTGTTCGACATGAAGGTCATGACCCATGCGACGATAGCGCTCGAGATAGGTTTGGATATCTTTGAGCAACTCGTCGCCAGCAGTCTCACTGCCCAACGGATCAACCGCAACGTCGGCTTCGTACCAGCTTCCGGTCCATACGAGCTCTCCCGAAGCGCGCTGCAATTTCGGGTTGCGCGCCGCAAGCGACTGGTAATCGCCGGCGATGATTGCGCGCTGCAGTTTTTTTCGAAATGCATATGGCGCAAACAACTTCGCCTCTGCCATCGGTTCCGGCTCCGTGCCGCCGCGCGCGGCTAACGGATTTCGAACTTTAATATCGACGCCTGTGAAGGTGGTTTTTGTGGTGATGAGACGAGTGATCGATTCCGCGCCGACATTGCCGGCGATTCCGTTGCCAACGCGATATCTCACACGAAATGTCGTACCGGCGGCGGGTTGAAAGCCGAGCTCGCCGTTACCAAAACGCAGATGAGCTTTACCGAAATTATCGATCTCCACGACGAAGTGTTTGTCGTCTGGTCCACTCGCGATCAGGTCGTAACGATTCTCCCATTCGTAAGGAGGGTCGGAAGTGACGTGAACATGCGCGAGTGCCTGTCGCGGGTCCTGCATCAAAATCGAGGTAGCGCTGGCCCAGTGCGGTTTATCTTTTGGTAATCGATCGCAATATGTGATCGGTGATTTTCTGAGTGCGGTCGGGAAACGTCCGGGGATGATCTGAACGTCGCCCGCTTCGTCCACGCATTCGCAAACAGCTTCTGTTCTGGAAACCGGGATGGGTCCAAGATCTTCCGGCCGTTGCGTCTTGCCATGATCGCAGAGGATCACGTTTCCGCGCGCGACGCTCACGTTGATGAGGTAGTCGCAGTCGGGTGCGGCGCCGATCGTCGAGATGCAAAAAGTGAATGGCAATGCGTCTTCCGGCGCCCACTCGATCTCGACGTAAGGAATCGGGTATCCCTCTTCAGTTTTTCTTAACTTGTCTTCACCGGGTTTGACGGATGTAATCCGAACGGCGTGACGCCGCATCGGATCTGCGTCCGCGGCGAGACCTGTAACCGGCCCGATTACCTCTTCGAAGATCAAAACGTCGCCCGGCTTGAGTTTCAGTGCTCGTTCGAACTTCTTTTTGGTCTTCGGAGTGGAATTCTGGTAAGGATCTTTTTGATCTTTGTAGTAATTCGCTCCTGCAGAACCGTTATCCGGAATCTCGGTAACGATCCAATCATCGAGCAGGGTTGCGGAAGTGCTTCCCGTTTCAATACAACAATATCTCTCGCCAAACGCGTAGAACCTGATCCAGTTGTGTGCCTTGAGAACCTGGATGGGCTTCGAGCGATCAGTTACCACCGGTTCAAACACTTCATAGTTTTCATCCAGCACAGTCGAGAGATCTTCCCACTTGAGCGCGATCCGCGACTGCATGATTGCGTCCTCGGTGCTCGTGACGAACGAAACGTCCGCAGCATCGAGCTCGAGATCCGCATCGACTTCAACACACACCCATGCCCGCGCATTGCATCCTTCGTGCAACAGGTAATCGACGAGCCGCGCGTGACGGCGTACTGAGATTCGTTGTCGTGCAGTATCGAGGTAAGCTTCGGTCGCGACCGCATCCTGGTAGTAGCTCAGATAGTCGCCAACGTATGCGAGCACCTCTACCAGCATGATGCCGATATCAGGCACATGACGCTCTTTCCAGTCAGGCATCAGGATCGACAACCGATCGAGAATCAGTTGACGAAAGCTTTGATAGTCTTTCGCGAGATAATTGATCTCCGGCTCGGCGAAGACCTGCGGCTCGCACGTGCACGCAGGCGCGCAGTCGAGATCTGATGGGCAGTTAACCTTGAAAGAAAATTCTGCTCGATCATAACGAGGATCAATGTTTTCGACGCCAGTCAAGCGCAGTGTGTAAGTCGAGAAGTCGCCAAACTTGTTGAGTCGGATTACAAGAAAGTCGTCACGCTCCGGATCCGGGTCGACAACCGGATCGACGTCCTCAATCTTGATACCGGTGATACGTTGTCCACCTTCAACGCGCAGGAATTTCTCGATCCCGGGTTTGTTCTCTTCCAACTCCGGCGGAAGTTTGCCCAGAAAGTACGCGTGAAGCGTAATCTGATCATCCAACACTTCCACGTAGTCGAGGCCGTTAAGGCCCTTCATATGCCGCACGAGATCGCGGCGAGTGTTTTGTTGGCAACAAAGGCTCACGGCTTCCCCCTACATCAAATTGCGCGCGTTAAAGTCAGCGCCTGCTGCTCGTTTGTGCGCCGGATGGAATAGCTCAAATCAACAGTGAGCGTTGAATCGAGGGCAGTTACTTCAAGGTGCTCGATCTCGATCACATCTCCGAGCCATTGCTGAAGGGCTGCTTCCATGGTGAATTGCACTGTAGCCGCCAGCTCGGGACTGTTAGGCGCGAAGATCAGTTGCAGCACTCCACTACCGAAGGTGGGCCTGTTCACGCGCTCGCCTGGACTGGTGAATATCAGCTGCTCGATCATCTGGCGGATGTGCTGCGACTCATTCGCCGTCGCAGTTTGCCCGCGGCCGTCAAACTTGAATGGAAAATTGATGTCCATGATTTGCCTCAATTGGACCGGGTCAGAACCACCACGCGGTAGCGGGTGGGTGCTGCGCAGCATTTTTCGATTGCAGCCTACGGTGTACCCACCCGCTACCGCGTGGTGGTACTGACTGTATCCAAGCGCATTTCGTAATGTTCATCATCTTCAGCTTCCGATGACGCGTGTTTGCACAACCTTGACCGTCGGTGCTCCCTGCGGGATTTGTTCGGCGCTCTGACAGATACCGGGACCTGGACCTGTCGGTGTTGGCATCAGAGCCGCCGGCAACCCATTCACCAGAAAGCGCGTCGACGGCATGGCCCATTTAATCGTCACGCACGGCTGTGGCTTGGTGCCGCCGGGAACCGGAATTTGAAAAGGACACCCCACGACGGTGGCGAGCGGCGCCGGCGGCGGCGCGATCGTTGCGACCGGCTGGCCGTTCACCAACACGCGAGGCTGCGTGGGCGGAATCGTCGCTTGTCCGGCCTGGTGAAAGCAGGTCATCACTGCGTTGACGTGCATGAGAAAGCCCGGCATATTGTTCCTCCTATTTCACAATCGTTAGTGCGCCGACGTTGAAATCAATGGCGGTTCCAATCAATGTGATCATCGCGCCCTTACCGTTTGAGATGTAGATCCCTGAATCGTTGACGACGATCATCGCCCCAGTCGTGCTCTTCAAAATGATTCCACCGGTAACGGGCGAGGGCGGCATGTCGCTGATCATGATCATGTGTTGCAGCAGCGACTGAATACAGATGTTTGGGTCCGCGGGATTTCCTGCGAGCGCCAGGGGCGGAACGTTTCCCGTGCCGAAGCGGCAACCAACCCAAATCGGAAAGTCGGGATCGCCGTTCTCGAATTCCACCCAAACGCCGGCGCCGATCGGCGGCACCATGTAAACACCCATGGGTGGTCCAGTGGGCCCAGCCAAAGGCGTGCACGGCTCACACCAGCTTGATGGCGTTGGTCCAAGCACGTCAGGAACCATACACATGATCCGGCCGCGCAACATCGGATCGACATTTATCAACACCGTGCCGCGATACTTTCCCCAGTACTTTCTACTCGTCGATTGTTCAGTCATACGGGAACCTTGGGCGTTATCGAAATCAGTCCGTCGCGGCTTAGCTGAAAACTCGCTTTGTATTCACCGCGCTTGATGTTATGTGTGACGCTGTTGACGTAGTACAAACCGTCGTAAGCCATGCCGGCTCCGCGCACGCCCACGATCATTCGCGAACGAAGCACTCGCCCGTAACGAGTGACGTCGAGCGAACCACTAACACTGATCGCGTCGGAAGAGCGCGCGAGGATGCCGAGGATTCTGTTGACCACGGAAATCGGATTTTCCTTCGCTAAGTAATCGGGAAACTCCACCTTCGCCGGAAGCAACGGTCGCGCGCCCAGCGGAGGCTTGAACAGATTGAAATTTGGAATTGGAATCACAATCGGAATTTTTCCCGTCCCTGGATCGAAAACTGTTACCACCACGATCTTCTTCGCCAGACCATCAACGGTGACGCTGAGCGACTCAACGTTCGTGGCCGAGTCCATGTTTATGGTGAGCGCAGGCTGCGGCACCGGAATCCGGATGTCTGGTCCCCAGTAGGCAATGCTTTGACCCGGCAATGGACCAGGCTCGACGTAAAAGACATAGCCGTGATCGTTTGCCATTTGCTTGAGGTATGAAAGATCCGTTCCCTGCTGGCGCGGAATTTTTTCAGTCGGGATGGGGACGTCTGTAAGGAACGGCGGAATCGCGAGTGGCACTATGCCAAACGCCGCATACTTCGCGAGGATTGCATACACCCGCGCGATTGCGGGCATGCCGGGCCATAACATAAACGGCATCTCGACGATGTCCATCAACACGCTCAGATCCTCGCCCGTGATCGTCAATGTCGACTGACCGGGATCGCTGCTCGGCGTGACTTCCTGCCGCGTAATCATTCCGTCCATCAGGACGTTTGGAAAACCATTCAACGTTACGATGACGACTACTCGCGTGATGATCGGGTCGAAGTATCCCGCCGGCAGCATCGTGGTGAGCAACGGTGAGTTCTTGCTGACCCCGAAAGTGATCTGAAAACCTGATTTGTCTTTGCCGTTTGTCACTTGAATGCTGGTGACCGCGTCGATGACAGACTTCGGCGCGGGTATCGGCACCGCCGGACCAATCAAAAGTGTCAGGTGAACACCTTTAAGCATTCGGTACTCCGGGGATCCCTTCAGGTAGCGTAATGCGCAAACGTCTACCGATTGTTTCAGTCAGTTCGTCGGGACGCATTGCGGAGTTGGCGTCGGCCACGCGCCAAAATAGTTCCGGGTCATCCATGTATTTGGCGGTGATATTGTCGAGTCGCTCGTCTTCCACCACGGCGTGTTCAAACAACAAGGCAAAGCGATCCGGTGAAGGCAGAAACCGGCGGCGCAAGTAAGCCACGGTTGCACCGGAAACGGTTTTCATCGTCGTCGTTTCAATGCCGAAGTAACGGCTGGTTGGTGGAAAGTTGAATGTCGCCATCGTGTTTGTCCTCACGGAAGTCCGTTTATGCCCAGGGTTGCGATTTTCGTGGCTGCGCTTTGCCCGGCGAGTTGTTCCTTCGCTTTGAGATAAGCAATGAAGAAACCGCCGCCTTTGGTGTCGAAATTAACGTCGTCGATCGTTAGCACGCGCATTCCCAGGCTGAGCTTGGCGCGAATGGGATTGAGCGCAGTGTCGAAAGCTTCTTCAGTGATAGTTAACTCGGTGATACGAACAGGCACGATTCGCTTTGGTCCAAAGACGAAAACCGTAAGCGGCGCTTCAACGGCAACGATTTCCAATGTTCCCGAAGAAGCGGACTGATTGTTCGCCTGCAGAGCGTTGCTTGTCGGATAAACGAGCACTTCGAGCGCCGCCAGGAGCGGGTGAAGTCCGGCTTGCGTCACGAGGCTGTCGGCAACTTCCAACTGGTCGGTGGCGTCGATTTCAGCCTCCACTTTTATCGTTTCGTTCGCCGGCCCTTTCAGGCGCAGAGCTTCAATACGATCACCGCTTTCAGCGCCAACGCCCTTGATCTGAAAACTGCGCGTGAGAGTGTCGGGGTTGTATTGCAAAGGAATAATCTTCAGCACCGTGCCGGTTTGCGGATCAACGGTCACGAGCCCGCCTTTGATTAATTTTGGTGATCCGGGAAACGTAGACACTTCCGGCTAGCTCCTTTGTGATACAGACTCGCTCGCGACGTTTAAGATGAGGTTGCTCATTTTCTTCTTTCTTTTTCCGACTTTCCGAAGTTGATACCGAAACCTCCAATCGGCATGAACTCAAATGATCCCAACCAAACGCCGCCCTGTTGTTTGGTGCCTTTCACCTCGATTGTTGCATCGATAAAAATGTAGAAAGGACCACCTCTGGGCATGAACTTGAATCCTAACGCGCCCTTGCCTCCGACTTTTGTGGTCCGCTTCGTGGGTCCAGTGGTTCCGGCCGGGCCTTCCTGCTCTGCCTCAATTCCGCCAACAAAAGACGCGCCGGCTTCGAAGCTTATGAGGCCCAGCTTCACTTTCTTTTTTTCAAGGGTGACACCGATTACGTGAAGTGAATATTCAAAAGCTTTCGTTCTGAAGATTTGCCGGAGGGCTTCCTCCTGTTGTTGCTTGCGTGTGAAACTGACTCCCAGACTGAGTTCTTTCAACGTAACCAATGGCGCCATTCGTTTGAGCCGGTCTGGTCCAAAGAGCCATTGGCCGACAGGTAATTTTCCTTCGAGCGAGAATTGTGTGACTTGCGAAGTCTCGGGTGCTTCCTCCGGACCTTCAGCCCTTACGCCCTTATGCGAAATGGACCCAGCGAAGGTGGCTCTCCCAGGTATCGCGACTTCGGCCTCGATCTTTCCGCCGCCGCCCTGCTCCACGGGAGATGTCCGAGATTTTCCTACGGTATAGCCCGCTCCCAGCTTCACACCGGTCTCTATCTCAGGCCCCTCGGCCTTTTGTGTCTCTTCGGCAGGGATCTTCTTTGAATCGTCAACCTTTACTTTTTCTCCTTCAGGCTTTTCCGGGGTGGGAACTTCAGGCTTTTCCGGGGTCGGAACTTCAGTCCCTTCCGGAGCGAGTACCTCCGTTGGTCCCTCGTAACCCCGAGGATCTTTGGAAACACCCCTAAGGCTCTGTAAATCGGAAGCCATTTTGCCAATCCCAAAGAGGTCTGGACTAGACATTAGGTTAGCTTCAGCTTCGAACGGATCCAGGTGTTGTCCAGGAAATTTCTGCAGCGTCGTCACACCCAACGATTGTTGCTGCGCGACGTGAGCCAGCTCATGGGCCAACAACTGATTGCCCGTCGCTGTGTGAGGCGCATACCGGTTGGCGCCGAAAAAAATATTCTCGCCGACCGTGTAGGCGTGTGCGCCTATCGTGCCGGCTGAGTTCGCCGCCGCCTGATCGGTGTGAACGCGCACGCGGCTGAAGTCATGGCCAAAACGCGTTTCGAAAGACGATCGTGCAGGTTCATCGATTGCTCGAGATGGCGAGCCGAAGGCATCGATCACAACCGGTGGCAGTGAAGCCATGCCGTGTAAGCTGTGAGTCTCATGCCCGTTCGCCACTGGCGGCCGCGCCACGTGGGAACTTCGGTTCTTCATCTCGGTTGACGATCTACTCTTCATCAATGAATCTCACTTGAAAGCTGCATCAACATCAGAGGCAGGCGCCACAATCACGCCGCTGGCGTAGTAGTGATAGCCACTCTTCGGCCCGACGGCCCAGCTTTCCAGATCTGTTTGCTCGATCACGTCGGCACTGGTTGCTTCTTTCCGCCAATGCACCTCGAGCACTTTCCCGTAAGTGATCACAGTCATGTGCTCACCGCCATGAGCTGCAAGAACGCCAAACGGCAACTTCTTGAGCTTGTTCAATTGCGTCGTGTCTTTTGTAGTGGTGCTGGCTGTTCCGGCCTTGGGTTGTTCGGGTGCGTAATTGACTACGGATTGGCTTACGGACACACCGGGATATCCCTTCTTCCCGAAGTCCTTGTAGTAAGTCCCTTTCCCTTTGACCTTCGCGTAAGTGAAACTCGCCTCGTCGGAGTTCGCCTTGTCCAACTCGGCTTTCGGAATCTGATAGGCCGGGTCAGGCGCCCAGTAAATACCTTTCCATCCGGCCTCGGATTGCAACGCGGCTTGCACGTCCAAACCTGAGAGTTTGGTGTCTCCTCTGGCGGTAATATTGGCAGCGTATTTCTTTTTGACTTTTTCCCAGTCGGCGGAGCGTCCCTGCTGCGCAAACGTCTTCTCGAGGACCTCGAGCACGATGCTGGTGCAGTCAGTGGCAACTGTCCCGGCCGGTTTGACCGCACACTTCGTGCCGACAACTGTGCCGGTGCCGGTTTGTAAAACTGACAGGTCGTGGGTGACGTCTTTTAGTTTTGCGAAGGCACTGCCGACCTCACCAAACGACTTTCCGGAACCGGCCTTGGTGGTGGCTTCGTGTTGCTTCTTCTCAGCTTCAAGCGCGGCAATATCAGGCGGCTTACCGGTCGGGGTGGTGGTCCAAATGTAAAAGCTGCGATCGGCATAAGCGACGGGTTCGTTTGCCGTGCTGTAGCCGACACATCTGATGATGTGTCTACCCTGGACCACTTTCCACTTCGGTCGTTGCGGATCCGTATTTTGGATAATGAATGGCGCAGTCGTCGCATCCTTGGCCGTGGTCGTGGTGCCGAAGCCGTCGACCATGGTGTCGGTTGGATCGTAGAGCTCCCAAACCATGTGCGTGATCTGCGGATCATTGAACGTAGCAGTCGCGGTTTGCGGTGTGAGCTGAAATCCCTTGGCGCCCGGTGAAGCCACCATATCCGGAACCGCTTTCAGATCGACTTTACTCCGGTCAAACGGAGCGGCAGCAGCCGTTCCTTGCGGAGCTGCGGGAACTCTCCGCAACAAGTCCTTTTTGTCCGCAGCCGGCTCGGCTACCTGTGCTTTCGTGGATGGGGTGTCGGTGTCCAGCACCTGAGTTGCGAGATGTTCTGATTGGACTTCGTGAGAATCGTTTGGTTCTCCGATGCGTGAAACATTCGTGGGGCTTGTGCCGGCTTGCTGAGCTGTATGGGCCAATTCGTGGGCCAGCAGGTGGCGACCTGAGTTACTCTCGGGATCAAACTGTCCGGACCCGAAGACGATATCCTGTCCGACGGTATACGCTGCAGCACTCACTGACGACGCCGACTCGGCAGCTTTCGCATCACTGTGAATACGAACCTGACTGAAATCGTGATCGAACCGTGGCTCAAAGAACGCGCGCGATTTGGTGTCGAGCGGCTTTCCAGGCGAAGCCAGAACGTCATGGACGATGCCCGGCACTTCGTTGGGCGTTTCCTTGTTGATCGCAGAGCGCTGCAACGATTGAGACGTCTTTTCCTTTTGACACGACTGGCACTCGCCACCGTTCAAGACCTGCCCGCATTCACACCTGCGTTGGAGCTGGCGCGCCGGCGCCGGCGGGCCAACCGATGCTGATTTGTTTTTGAGTCGCTCCTTATTCATCGTCTCGCAGTCTCCAAGTCGCGAGTTGAAAAGCCTTGCGTCATACCGGACATGCGGTTGCGATCGCATCGATGAGTTCCTGCGACGTCAGCAGACCATGCTTACTCATGCAAACCCGACCGTCATTCAGCACAATCCACAAGGGACTGCCTCCGGCATTCTCCGCTGCCGGCAGCCAGGATTCGTTTTCTTCAAAGTTGTCGAGCGGTCGCACACCCAAGTTGATTCTTCCTCCGAAATGCCGGGCTACATCGAGAGCCACCTGGATGGCTTTGATATCAGGGACGCTCCATGCCGCGAACACCATTACAAGCCAGAGACCCTGGTCGAGTTCCGGTTCTCGCTGCGCCGGTGCAGCCGCGAGCGCCTTGCCGTGAGGCTCATCCTCGAGGACGAGCACGGGCCGGTTTTCACTGTTTCGTGTGACTCGATACGTCATAAATCAAGGACCTGGAGTTTGCGCCGCGAGCGGAACTGTAATCGACGTTTCCAAGGCTCCGTCTTTCTTGACCTTGGTAACGGTACCCCCCGCCTTCTTCGCGATCGCGTCATGTTCTTTTTCCATATTGTCCGGTCCATATAGAACGATCGTGCCGCCAGGTGCAGTAATGCGTACGATCTCGTCAGCTAGACCCGGCAAGCCCAATGGCCCATTCTCCGAGGTAACGAGATCCGCTACATGATCGGCAATTGGAATCTTGTTTGTTTTTGTGCCGGAGAACTTTCTGTAAACGAGATTGGGGACGCGCGTATTAGGCACTCGTGTAGTAGACGTGCGCTCGGCCATTCCGATATTGACGGCACCGGCAAAGAATCCTTCACCAAATATATCGATGTGATATCTGGCTCCTTTGGGGATGCCCTTCGCATGCAACTCGGTACCCCAGTCGGTTCCCGATCCGGAAGCCCACGAAGTGTATGTATCGGTGCCCGCTGCGGCGTGTCCCTGAACCGCCAGCCATTGGTCGATATCCTGCCAAACTCTTTCGGCCGAACTGTAGAAGAGCCGGTAGTCGTCGAGATCTTTTCGGTCGAGTTCAGCCCCAACCGGCGCCAGCGATTTGGGAACGCTTTCCAACCAGGTCTTCAGTTGAGCGCGATGTGCAGCGGCATTGCTGAGGTTGACTGCAGTTGGATTGTTCTTTGCTCGCGCCAGTAGCGTCCTGGCTTTGCTTATGACCGATGTCGGATCAAGCCACTCTTCGGGAGTGCGTTTGATCTCTTCGATGACGACAGTACGCCAGAAGTCGGCTGATGGACCACCCTTGCTCTGGGCCGCAGCTTGAGCCTCGCCGTGCTTGAACACACCCAGGACGGGACAATCCGGCCGCTGAGTACGAACTAACTGCGCGATGTAATTGGCACGATGGCACGATAAGGCATCGTTGAATTTTTCCGTTCCATCGCTGCTAGCGAAACCATGAATGTTTAATTTGCTACCGGTCCGGAGCTTCCTGATCTTGTCTTCTTCGCCCGGCCGTGGTTCGTCGCAATTTACTTTGAACCCAACTGACCAGCCGGCTGTGGCTGCACCACTCGGCGTGCAAGCAGGCGACGGCTCTCCAAGCGCCGTGCCGCAAGTTCGTCGAACAATGCCCGTATCGCCGGCAGCGGAAGACTGTTGCACGACGTGCGTCAGCTCATGCGCAAGGAGACGCTTTCCGGCTTGTGACGCCGGCTCAAATTTGCCTGGGCCAAACACAATGTTGTTTCCCAGTGTGTACGCATGGGCGCCGAGGTCTCTGGCCGATTGCTCGGCTTCCGGACCAGAATGCACACGAACGCGAGAAAAATCGTGGCCGAAGCGATCTTCCATCTCTCTTCGTACAGAAGTTTCCAGCCGCCGGCCCGGGTTTGTGAGCGTACTCGCAACGCTTGGCGGCGAAGCGATTGTCGAACCAACAGGATGAGCCGGATCGGAAGCAGGCACCGAATCTGGTCCTGGAGTGGAGTGCCGTGATGACGTTACATGATCGGCAATCCGGTCGGCTTCCTGTTCAAGTGGATCGCCGCACGGTCCAACAATGAGTTTCGGTTGAATACGTGGGTTTGAAGAAGCCGCGGTCAGCGAAGTCGACGAGTTGAAAGTACGATCGGCGCTTTTTTCTTTTTTGCATTGCGCACACTCGCGGCCGGCAACAGTGTGATTCCCGCAATCGCACTTGCGCAGCAGCAGGCCCGCTGCCGGTGATGCATGCGTCAATGTGTCTGTCGTTGTTTGAAGCCCCGTTTTCATCTCAACCACAGTTCAATTGAAAAGACGCAACGTGCACGGGCGCCGCCCCGGCGCCAATGATCGCGAGTTGACCATCGCCGGTAGCCGCCAGTTGCGCTGCGAGGATTCCGGTTGCGAAAATGCCGACCTCAGAGATTTCACTGTCGCTGAAGCACCCGGCGTGAAGAACACCTTCGTGATCGATCGCAATGATTCCGCCCGGCACGGTTGCGGCGTCAAAAAAATTTCCTTGCCAACTCGCCTGCACCGTCCAAGTTGCGGTGTTGACAACGCGAATGGACCAGTTGGCGTCGATGATGACAAGAGGGTCGCCATTGTCACCGCAGGCGAGCGCGAGTGGCGCACCAGGCGTCGCGGGCAAGGCAGCAACTTCGTCGCCTGCGAAATTAAAAATTCTTACCGTTGGCTGAGCGACCACCAAATGATTTCGAACAATGCGAAGACTGGAAGCGCCAGCCGCTGCAAGCCTGATTGGTCCCGACTCACTATTTAGATCGAACAACACGACCTCCGCAGGCGGTGTGTCGCCACTCTCCGGTCGCGGCCCGGACCACGCGAGCAGTGCAGCAGCATGACTCTGATCCAAACTCCACGAAGTGGCTTGAATTTCAATGCCGCCGTGTCCCGGTGGACTCGAATGCACGAGCCGATCGAATGCCGGATGAGTGGTCCATGTTTCGTCGACCACGTTGACAAAACCCGTCCCCGCAAGTACGGCAGTTCCACTCGCGGACCAGCGCGCTCCACGGACGCGAACATCGGGCAGCTCAACTCGATGAGGAGCCGCATCCACCCACCAGGTGGCCTGCATTGCGCCCAGAGTGGCAATGCGGTTAGGCGCGACAGCGACCGCTTCGCCGTCTCCGCCTTCAAGCGCGGTCAGTGGTCCAACCGAGAATTTTTCCGAACCGTTCATAACTAAAACCCACGGCACTATCGATCAATGCGGAAATTTTTTATTAATGAAGCCGACCCTTCCGTTGTAGTCGATCATTGTCCAGGCGCCGGTTTCACCAACGACCTTGATTTTCTGGCCAGCATTTAGCTTGTCCAGCATCTTGGATCCAGCGTCTCGATTCGGGCGCGAACGCACGTACACAAACGTGTCCAGGAGAATCTGACGCGGACTTACCGTGACGAATGTTTCATTCGTATCGTCCTTGTCGAGGTCGACATTGGCTTTATCGTCCCCCACCATCGACGCCGAGGGTGTTGTCGATCCGGGTGCAAGGTTGATGCTATTGAGAATGCCGATCTCGCTCGCCCCGTCGAGTAGTGCTCGGAGACCCAACGCGGCCGGAAAAGAAGTCGAGCGTACGTTGCCGGCCGCATCACCCAGGAACTTCTTCACTTCCGCCGGCATATTCACGCCCTCGCTGACAGCAATCACGACCGCAAGGAGCAATTGCGGCCGCGATGGCGCTGCCGGATTGGCAGCCTTGAGTAACGAAGCAAGATGTTTATTGACGACTCCATCCTTGATCAGTGGAGTGAGTTTCAAACGTTTCAGCGGTGTGGCATCAAGCGCTGCCAGGAAATTGGCTTCGTGCGTAACATCTGCCTCCATCCATGCCTGTTCGACCACAATGGGAAGGTGATCGTAGGTCTTATGGTCTGACGCCAACATCACGGGATAGACCACCGCAGCCTCGGTTGGCTTCATCGAGATCGCGAGCTTTTCGGCGTTGGCAGTGCTGGTCCAACCCGCCAGCAGCCACTTTTCGACGCGATGCGCTAGATTTGCCAGGAGAGCCGGATCTACGTCGCCTGCCTTTGGAAGTGCGAGCTCGAACGCGGTGCGGGTGAGGCTGACCCACCAGTCTTTACTTGCCTTCGTAGCGGTCACGTGATCTCGCATTGTTTTCGTAGTCCAGGCAGGACCGAGTTTTGGATCGGCCCAAGTCTCGAGTGCGGCCCGTAATGCGCCCTCCGGCTCCGCGCCTGTTTTCACATAATCTTTTTTGCTGCCGCCGACATCGGGATCCCAGTCAAGATGGAGTCGCGCTTTACCTGTGGCCGGATCGACGTTGAAAGCGCCGAAAGTGGTAGAGGCGTTCGCCGCCTGGACCGAACCTTTGATCTTCAAGACCCTCATTCGTTCATTAACCATGTCGCGGAGGTTTGGCTTGGCTTTAAGCGCAGCGTTAATTTCCGCGGCGGCGGTCTTGGTGTTACTGAGACCCGGCGTTTCCGGAATGTCGTGAGAACCGACGAGGCAGCCCGCAAAGACGACGCGGGCATCCTTCGGATCCATTCGTTGCAACAGGGCATCGATCAGGAGTTCAGAGTCATCGCCAGGTGTCTTGGGCGCAAGCTCTTCCTGGTCGTATTTGACGTATTTCTCATCCTTGTTGAAGGGATTTTTGCCTTCTGTAGCCTGCTCGACCGAGCCCGCAGATCCATGACCGGCGATCACAACCTGGCCCAGCCGGCCTTTCGCTCCTGCTTTCGGAATCTGACCATAATCATCCGCCACCTTGTTCAGCATGGTCGTCTCGTCTTTCAGCGTTTTAGCGCCCTGAATCACGAGGGCCAGATTTTTCGGATTCAGAACCGCTGTCTCGAGGTTAGTCTTTTGGTGAAACGCTGCGTTCCAATCCATACCGCTGAAGAGAATCAGCAATACCGGTTTTTTCCGGCTCTTGTCAGTGACGTTTGCAGCGAGCTTGGTTCGAGTAGGTATAGTGAAAACATGCAGGTCGTGAACCCAGTCAACAAGTTTCGAAAACAACGCGAGCCCACCACGTAACAGAGCCAGTACTGAATCCTTTTCCCGGGGCTCCTCAATCGTAGGAGTGAAATCCTTGTAGTAGTCCTTGAACGTTGGAATGAGGTTTTCGTCAACGAGGGCTTCGAGTGTTGCTTGATCGATGACGAGACGCAGAACCGGACCCGGCACAAAAGTAGCCAACTGAGTCATGGCCTCGCCGAGCTTAATCACGCGCGCGATGTTTGCGGGAGGGTTGGTGATTCGGACCTGGTCGGCAAACGCTTCACCGCCCTCGGTGAAAGCGTCGATGTGCTTCATCTCATCGTCGGTAGCAGCGATCAGGTCGGCCATCTTTAATTCGCCGAGCGTGGCGGTCACGTGCTCACCTTGCGAAAGCATCAGCGCAAACTTCCACAACTTGTCGCGCACTGCAGCGATGGTGGGCTCCGTGAACCAATCAGCTTGCTTCGCAATGTATTCCTGAAACTCGCGCAGAACCAGACCGGGATTTGCGGCGGTGCCGTCTCCCAACAATTTAGTTTTGTTGAGACGATCTACTTTCGTAGTTACGACGGCACGCATCAATCTTTTGGCGCGTGGGAAAGTGCTGATAGGAAACTCTGCACCATCAAACAGCTGGTGTGTTGATTGCTGCACTACGTGAGTTAATTCGTGTGCGAGCAATCGCTGGCCGCTTTGAGTGTGCGGAGCGAACTCGCCGCTGCCGAATACGATTTGGTCTCCCACGGTATAAGCACGAGCGCTCATCTCGAGTGCCGACTGCTCGGCCACTGTCCCGGTATGAACTCGCACGCGCGAAAAGTCATGGCCCAGCCGTCTTTCCATGTCGTGTCTTACAGTTGGATCCAACTGCCGGCCGCTACCGGAGAGCACGCGTTCGACGCTGCCTGGTACCGCACTCGATGATTGATTCGCAGGCGGATCGGAATAGCGTTGAATTTGTGGCGGCGACATGCCAGACACGCCGGCAGGAGTGAAGACGGAGTCAGCGACGCGATCGGCTTCCTGTTCAAGCGGATCGCTCGCTGAGCCAAGGATGATTTTCGACTGAGGATTGACGCGCGGTACGGCGAAGCTGGCGTCCACGGCGCCCTGATTGAACGATCGATGTCGTTCTTTGCCACACTCTCCACATTCACCACCAGCAATGGTGTGATTGCCACACTCACACTTGCGCATGAGAACGCCCTGCGCGCTTGGTGGAGGAGCGGCAATGGTTTGAGCTTGAGTGGCTGCCTTCGTCACCGGCCAATTCCTCCGTAAAGCGCACCGGCAATTTGCCGTCCTAGTTCGGCTGGACCTTTCCCGTGCTGAACGTGAATTGAATTGCCGGCGAGCCGGGGCAGAGCGCCGCCACTCGCAAGTTCAGCCGTGATACCACCCGCACTGAGCAAACGCGCCAGTTCGGCTTGGACAGCAGATTGCAGCAGCCGGTGCTGACCCGGCGCGACGTCGAGTCCATCCAAAACGAGTCTTTCGATGTGCAGGTTGATATTCATGCTGGATTATTTAATCCGCCAATCAGTCGCAATTCAGTTTCGCTAAAGCCCTTATCGAGTTTCTTTAACTCGGCCCGCGCAGCCACCGTCAGGATCGACATCGTCACTACTTGTCCATCTCGGGCTGCAAGAAAAGCTGCGTTGAGGGCGATGCTGTGAATATTTCCTCCGGACAGATTCAGCCGGGCGAGTCGGTCGTAGTCCAAATCCTTTTGCGGAGTCTGTGGCGGCAGTGCCTTTTGCCAGATCAGTTTCCGTTCTTTGACACCCGGGAACGGGAAATTCACAACAAATCGCAGCCGGCGTGAAAAAGCTGTATCCAATGCGCCTTTCATGTTGGTGGCGAGAATGGCGAGGCCGCCGAATGCTTCCATGCGCTGTAAGAGATAGTTGATCTCGATATTCGCGTAACGATCGTGACTGTCTTTAACTTCACTGCGTTTGCCAAAGAGCGCATCGGCTTCGTCGAAAAACAAAATGGCGCCGCCGCATTCCGCCGCATCGAAGAGTCTGCGAAGGTTCTTTTCAGTTTCACCGATGTACTTGCTGACGACGGCCGACAAGTCAATGCGGTAGAGATTTAATTGCAGGTCGTTGGCAATCACTTCCGCTGCCATCGTTTTTCCGGTCCCACTCTCCCCGGCGAAAAGAGCACTGATACCAAAGCCGCGGTTCATCAGTACTGAAAAGCCCCACTCGTCATAAACCTTGTGTCGATCCCGCACTTGTCCGGCAATCTGTCGCATCAGCTGCATTTGTTCGTCCGGCAAAACCAAATCGTCCCAGGTTGCTTTCGGGTCCAATCGTTGAGCCAGCGAATCAAGACTCACGCGCGTAAACTCGCGACAGCCGCGCCATAGTTTTTGCTGAATCGGTTCTTCACCGGGCATTTCGAGCGCGACCTCAGCAATACCGCGAATGTCATTCAGATTTAGATTGAATTGTCCGGCGAGTATCTGCGGCGTGTCGTCAACTCCGGGCTCGAGACCGTCCAGAATCGCGCTCCAGGCTCCACGCTGTTCTGCACGTGTTGGCTTATCGACCTCGATCGTAAGCGGTGCATCTCGCAAACGAAGGGGAGCTTCGCGGGTGGCGATGAAAACCAGACCCAGCGGACGTGATAAAAATTTCTGCAGCCCGCCGACAGTTTCCGCCGGAGAGTTGTCGAGCGCATCGGCATCGATGTAAAGCGCGATGGGAAGCAGCGCAGTTTCGCGTTGCCACAATCGTGCGAGTATTTCGATGTCGGCGAGGTTCGAAGGAAGCGTCTCAATATTCAAACGGAATAATCGCCGCTCAAAGGTCTCACAGACGAATTCGGCCACTGCCAGCCGGCTTCCCGCATCCGCACCCAGGAGTTGCAGAGGCGTGGTGGAATTCAGATCAGAGCGGCGAAGGAGCTGTAGGATAGATTCTGCTACCTCCTCTTGTGAGGCCGCGATGGTTGAGTTTTCACGCTCCGGCACCGGATGAAAGAGCGTCGTCAACCGGTCGTCCATCACATTGAGGCCTTTGAAAAAGTTGACGATCCGTTCTTCGGCTCGCAGGGCAGCCGCAGTCAAAGCTGTTGAGCCCGGCTGACTAATCTCGATTAAGCGGGCATATCGAAGCGGGCGATGGGCCGATAGTGCATCCCAACTCGGATCGTCGAAAAGAGTTAAAGCGAGAGCAAACGTCGGGTAATTGCGGCTCGGATTTCCCTGGGCCAGCCCACACAACTGACCCAAACCCGGATCAAATTCCACTGCTGCGCATAAGAGCAACGTATCTCGTTCAAACGACGAGAGACCGAACCGGTGCGCCAGTAACTCTACCGCTGGAGGGGGATCGCCGTGTGAAGCTTCTTCTCGCGAGACAGCAGCTTCTCGAAGTAGTTCCTCGCGCGACGCGGGCGTTGCGCCCGTCAGGAGCTTCACGCTGGGCTCGACTGCCGCATCATTGCGCATCCATCGTGAAAAGCGACCCGGCTTTTTTTCAGGTTCAGAAGAACCAGGGTTGGGTACCGGCGATGACACCTGTTCTGGGATCAGTCTGTGCAGCCGCAGCCGCAGCCACTGGAGCGACGCTTCGAGATATCGATTATTGTTTTCCAGCCAGTTTTCCATATCACGCGACCGTCACTCTCTGTTGCGGATCGAAATCAAGCACTGCCGGGGATCCCGTGATGGTGATGGGAAGGCTATCGATTCCCTCGACGCGCAAACGCACCAGATACTCGCCCGGGTCGACGTTCGGAATTGAGAAATCCAGAGTGGTCGGATCGTTTGGACCTCCCTGAGTTATCGTGGTTGGCAGTACACCGCGAGATCCGAAGATCAAACTCACCTGTTGCTCCTGTTCCGGCAACAGACGCGGCGTACATTCCACTGTGAGATTCACCGTTCCGGCGGCTGCATTCAGGGGCGCGACTGTGATTAGCGGAGCCAGAGCAAAGGCGACGCTGTTCGTGGTCCACGCGGGCAGACTCGGACGGTTTACCCGAAGCATCAACTTGTACAAGCCGATGGCCCACTCGTGCATTGCGTCCACGTCGTCGGCAATGCTCGGGATGTGAATCGTCAACTTCGACTCTGAGTCGGCAACGGCATTGATCTCCTGAACGAGTTGCGCTCTGCTGTTTTCGAGTACCGCTGTTAACGTGCCTTGATCGTCCAGATGTGTTCCAACGATCAACAGATCGTCGCCAAGACGCATAGCCGGCAGAGACTCGGACGCTGCGGACCGCACACTCGCGAGTGTCGGGAAGGGAGCGGCGAGCGCCGTTGCGCCTCGGTCGTCTGCGCCGCGCTTGAGCACTGGCGGCGCGCTCCGGCCCTGGTTTTGAGCCTGGATCAGAACCACAGAAGCCATGTAGGCCATCGACGGACGATAACGAGCCTGCATCGCTGTCCAGATCTTCGAGAGCTCTTCGGTCGTCAAGAAAACCGGCGTGACTTTAATCAGTTCGATCTGATCGGCTAAATCGATCGCACTGAGCGGACCGAATATCGAAGGCAACGGTGAGATCGCTCCGTTGACTGGAGACGGGGCGCCGAGCACAGTTCGTAACTGCGCGCGGCTGAGCACCGGTGTCTCGTGCAGCAGTTGCATCGAATAGCCCAGCAGGATTTCTGCATTGAGATCCTGTGAGCCGTACGCAGTGAGCAGGTAATGAAGGTCGAGGGCCAAAGGCGCGGATGTAAGCCGAACCCCATTGCCATCGCGCGATGGGAGACCCTGGTTGCGCCATCCGAGATTCGGCGTGACCTGATACAGAAACAGATTCAATTGATTGGGTTCGTTTTGTCCGGTTGAGATTCGATCCGGAGGCAGAGCCGTAACCGTGAAACTCCCGATCGATGAAAGATCGTGATTCAACAACCCGTCGTTGAGCAGGTCTTTGAGGACAGCGGTCACGGCCGCGATGGCAAGCGGGCTGCTCATTAGTTTCTCTCGGCTCGCGAACGCAAGTAATCGTCAAGACTCAGTTTTGGACCACCAGGTCGCGCTGTCTGCGCTTTGCTTGTCGTGGGTGTAGTAGCTCGCACTTCGACTCGGCCGATCGTGACGTTGATGATCGGAGCAGGCGGCTCCGGGCGGCGTTTAGCTTCGGCGCGTGCTGCGGCACGTATTCCTGGAGGTATGTCTCGATGCGGCGGAGGGTTCTTCGGCGCCAGTGGCTTGATGGATGCCGGTTCTTTCGGTGACGGAAGATGTCTCACTTCAACTTTTGACGGTTGTTGCGTCGATGTGCTCTCGTCGCGATGCAATGGTTGCGGTTGCAGGTTCGACTGCGTAAAGGTTTGGATTTCTTTGATCGCGGGTTCTTCGGTGGTTTGTTCTTTTATAACTTCTCGTTCGATGGTTCTCTCGACGATCGTTTCGATCGTTCGGTCAGGGGTTGTGGTGATTGGTTTTGGTGCTGCGACGACGTGTGGCTTTACGTCGTGAATGGGTTCTTCGTGACTACTTGCTGTCGCTTCTTTTACCGGCGCGGGCGCGAGACGTGTTGTCTCCACGTTTTCTTCCGGCGCTGGAACGTCGCGAACGAGCGGCCGTCGCACGGCACGAGGTTCTAATGCAGGCGCTTCCGGTTCTTCGAGCGCCGGCGACGGTTGAGGGGAAGTGTTCTTCAAAACCTGTTTTGGCTCACGCGCGGGAGGGTCGCTTTCTACAAAGTTTTCCTTTTCCTGTAATGATGGCTCGCTGAACGCCGCGTCAATCGCGGGTTCAAACAGAGTTGGCTGGCGCCGCTCCAGCACAGGCGCGCGGCCCAAACTGCGATCAACAAGACTGGCAAACAAGTCGTTCATTGATTTGTGCCACGTTCAGCGAACTGTAGGGGCGGCCTCCGTGGCCGCCCGGCGTGGAACTCGATCTTTTGCAACACGATCGATCGATCATTTGGCAAAGAGATCGATTCGACGCCGGGCGCCACGGAGGGCCGCCCCTACAGTTCGTTCTCAGGCGCCGACGATCTCCAGGTACAGACGGCGGCGGGTGGCGGTCATTGACAGGATGTCGCGTTCACTCCAGCCGTAAGCTGAAGCCAGCGAATGAACGTCCTGCAATAAGCGCTGCGCCCAATCCTCGATCTCGCCCCAGAGATAAGAAAGAATGTCAAAGACTGTGGGCCAATGATGCGAACAAGCGGGACAGGTCAGAAGTATCTGAACCTCCGCTTGGGGATCCGCGTCTGCGATCTTTTGTCCCAAAAGCTTTACCACCTCGTCCGGGAGTGCCGACGCGGAAATAGCAACGCCATCGTTTCGCGCTTCGACGCAACGCTCCATCAGGAGTTCTCGAGCCTGGCCCGGATTACCGGCAACCGCCAGCAGGTCATCGGTTGTCGGCACGCGGTAGTCCACTTCGTAGCCGCCGGAAATTAATTGCAGCGGCTCGGAAGTAGCGGGCTGGGCCAGCAGATCCTGCGTACTGAACGCGAGCTCGAGGCGCTCGCCACATTCCGGACAACCGGAGATTGCCTCGAACCGCGATCCAAACAACTCCTGTCGCAGTTGCAGCAGCCCGCGATCGCGCTCGCCGATGCTGACCATGGCCCATTCGTCCGTGGTTTTCTCCGGCCACGCCAAAGCCAGTAACGTCACGGCGCGTTGCAGTGGGTGTTGCGCGAGTCCCTGCTCCCACGCCATGAGAAGATTAGTTGCGCTCAGAGCTAGCACTCCGCTCCTGTTTACGCCGGCTCAGTAAACGTCGGCTCGCTGGGTTCAGGAACTTCTGTGTCGCGTTCCCAACCTTCGTTCTCCAGTTTCAAGTGTTGGATTGCGATGGCGTTGGCGTTTGCATCCAGATCCGGTAACGACTGGAATTCACTCACCCAACAACGAAACACTTTGTAAGCGATCACGAGCTGCCCGGCTTCGTTGTAAGCCTCGATGATGATGTCCTTACGAAAGTCCTTCAGTGAGACTTCCGAGCCCAGGCCGGCGCCAAAGTTCCAAACCTTGTTGGCCCATTGCTCGAATTCCTTGTCGTGGGTCACGCCGCGTTCGAGAGTGATCGCTTCAAACTCCGTGCGGCCGGGAGATTTCCGGCTGCTGCTGGGATCACCACCTTCGCGATGTTTGACTACTTCAGTCGTGCGCTTGAGTGCACTGACCTTGCTCACGCCGGCGACATACTTGGCGTCCCACTTCACGCGGAATTTGAAGTTTTTGTAAGGGTCGAAACGCTGAGCGTTAACTGTAAATTGTGCCATTGCGATGCTCCTCTTTTTTCGATTGCCTTAGACCTCAATCTGGCCGGCCATTTGCTGCAGTTTAAGGACGACGAACTCGGCAGGCTTGAGCGGTGCAAAACCGACAATGATGTTTACGATGCCGAGATTGATGTCATTTTGCGTCGTAGTTTCTTTGTCGCATTTGACGAAGTAAGCATCGCGTGGCGTGGTTCCCTGAAAGGCGCCTTGCCGAAACAGGTTGTGCATAAACGCGCCGACATTGAGCCGGATCTGCGCCCACAGCGGCTCGTCGTTCGGTTCGAACACGACCCACTTCGTTCCTCTAAAGAGACTCTCCTCGATGAAGAGTGCTGTGCGTCGCACGGGAATATATTTCCATTCATCGGCTAATTGATCCGCGCCGCGCAACGTTCGCGATCCCCAGACGACGCGACCGGCAACTCCAAAAGAACGAAGACAATTGACTCCGAGTGGATTGAGTTGACCATTCTCCGGATCTGTCATCGAGATTTGCAGTGCAGGAACGCCTGAGAGAGTCGCATCCAATCCGGCGGGCGCTTTCCAAACTCCGCGTTGAGTGTCGGTGCGTGCAAAAACTCCAGCGACTGCGCCGCACGGAACAAAGTTGTCGATCAGATTGTCCTGCTGCGGGTCGGGCTGCGAGAGTCGCGGGAAGAAAATCGCCGCGTTGCGTGCATCGGTTCCTGACAGCGGAAAGGTAGCGATGCCCGTAACGGCGTTTGCCACGGTGGTCCAACCGCTGGGCGGATCGACAATGAGCATCGCCCTTCGCTCAACACAAAGCGCCAGTGCTGTCGAGAGTGTGGTTGCCCCACCGACGTCGGTCGTGCGATCGATTGGCGGGATGCACAGCAGGTTGAAGAGATCTGTTTTACGTAAGGCGTGCATGCCCGTCTTCAGAGCAAGGCTGCCGGTGTAATTGGCGTCAGTCAGCACGGCCCCATCGCTACCATCCGTATTCGCCTGTGTGAAACTGTTTGGAGGCGCGTTGTTGGCAAACGGATCGCCAGTTGGCACGGCTACGTGAGCCGGGGGTGAAGTATTGTCGGCTGGCAGGCCGGTGACGTTAACCAGCGTTGATTGTTGATTCAGTATTTTGTCAGGGCTGCGCGGTGATGCGTGACTGTTGGAGACATTGAGAAACTGCTCGGTTGTTCCGGTGGCAGTGTCGCGGATGAAAATATTGTATTTCGTCGCGTCCGCCAGGTTTAGTGTGATCCGCACGCGCAGACCTTCACCCCATTCGCCAGGACTCTTGGCCGACAGTGCGAGTCCGCCTATCGCATTAAAGGTCGCCGCTGCTCCGTTCGACAGTCTTACAATGATTGCCTGACTGCCACCGTTAATATAAAAGTCGCGAACTGCGTAACTCATCGTGCTCGGCACCCAGAGGCCGCCGAAGATGCGTTCATAATCCGCAAAGCTATTTATTGTGACGGGGTCGTCAGTTGGACCACGTCTTGCAGCGCCCACGAATGCGGTGATTGAGGTTGCTACCCCTGTTATCGTTCGCACGCCGCTGGGGATTTCCTCGACGTACACGCCTGGAAAGGTCAGTGCACTCGGCATAATCTTTTACCTCCAGTTGGGATTTGCTTGGCCCAAAGGATGAAGGATTCAGGATTCAAGATGAGACTTCATTCCTTTGTGTTTAAGATTTGAGAGATCTCATCCTGCTTGGCGCGGTTGAGCCAGTAGTAGGGTGGCATTCCTTCGCGCCGGCGCTCTATTACCAGTCCTCTGTTTACCAGTTCAGCGAGGCTGGCTTCGATCTGATGATAATTTCTCTCCGTCCACTCCTTTAAAAGCCACCACTGCGCGATACCCTCCAGAGTATCTTTGGCGTCCGGATGACCTTGCAGGTACTCCAGAATGGCTTTAGCCATCTCTGTTTCCTTTTGTGGTCGATCGTTCACGCATCAATCTCTCTGCCCGTCTATGTGTCTGAAAGGTGAGTTGGACTAAGGCACGAGCAATGCCACGAGCAGGACCGAGCTTTTCGTTTGTGTTTTTGAAAACTTCGATGTGAGTTGTTCAGCGAGGTGGGACGTTGATGGCCCAGTGGTGTGGCGCAGTGTCTGTGCTAAATGATTGTGGACCATAGGATAAGTCGAGTGGGTCAAATGTGTCCCGGTAGATGGGCGCCAATGGACCAATGCTTACAGTGGCTTTGCCGTAATAATCCCGCCCACGGCAGTGGGCGGATCGTTCAAGTCCTTTCTAAAAGACCCGGCCTCTAAGGCGGCTTTCAATCCCACTCACGGAAGTGGGCGGATCGTTCAAGTCCTTTCTATAAACCCGTGCACCACAAGGTTTTCAATCGCGCTCACGGAAGTGGGCGGATTGTTCAAGTCCTTTCTAAAAGACCCGGCCTCTAAGGCGGCTTTCAATCCCGCTCACGGAAGTGGGCGGATCGTTCAAGTCCTTTCTAAAAGACCCGGCCTCTAAGGC
>JBKPPU010000201.1:0-9030 GCA_046733695.1 Acidobacteriota bacterium | reverse complement strand
CGTTGCGGTTGTTCCAGGGAAGGGGGCGATTGCGGTGTTTGCTCCGCCATTGGATGAGGCAGGGAACAGTGTGAAGGCGCAGAAGGTTATCCAGCTTGTAGCCAACCGGCTCGACTTCAATCTGTTCTCGCCTCGTTCAGTTGGATTGAAAAGTGATTAGTTCTCTCAGCCACGAGGCCCGGGCTTAGAGCAACCATCTGATCCCTGCACCATGAACAAGTTCTTACGCAAGGGCGCAAAAGCGCAAAGAAATTCTGGGGGCACGACGCTCTTTGCGTCGCTGCGCCTTTGCGTGAGGTTAGCGATCGTCATCGCACTCCTCGTCACGACTGCGCGCGCAGAGCCGAACGACTATCTCTTCAACGACAGTCACTTCCATCTTACCAACTACATCCAGGAAGGCATCGATATTCACGACTTCCTTAAGATCATGGGAAACAAGGTCGGACGCGTCGCGGTCTTCGGTATTCCACTGCAACAACAATGGTCGTATCGCGTCGACGCGGATCGCGGGCCAACTTATTACCTCAACTCAGACGCGCCGCTCTATTACTACTCTTTCACCGACGCGTGGATCGCAACCGCCTACAAGTCTCTCTCAAAAGAAGAGCAGGCGCGCTTCGATCCGATGATCACCGGATTCAATCCGACGGACATGTACGCCGCGGATCATATCCGACGTGTCCTGCGTACCTTTCCACAAGTGTTCAGCGGCATCGGTGAGTTCACGATCCATAAAGAGTTTGTCTCGGCAAAGATTGCCGGAGAAGTAGCGAGTCTCCAGGACCAGGCTCTCGATCGACTAATCGATTTTGCAAGCGAAGCCGGTCTGGTGGTCCTGATCCATTGTGATGTGGACGTGCCGTTTGCAAAGCCCGGCGTGGCGCCGGCATACGCGAAGCAGATCAGGGAATTATTCAGGCGACATCCGACAGCGACGATCATCTGGGCGCATATCGGTGTCGGGCGGATCATTCGTCCCGTCAAAGAGCAGGCCGCCATCGTCGAAGACATCATCAACGATCCACAACTTAGTCACGTTCACTTCGACATCTCCTGGGATGAAGTGGCGAAGTATGTCGTCTCCTCACCTGAGTCGATGAAAAACGCGGCGGCGGTCGTGAATAAGCATCCCGATCGATTTCTGTTCGGTACAGATGAAGTAGCGCCGCCGGATCAGGAAAAGTACCTGCGGGTCTACAACCAGTACGAACCCTTCTGGAAACTTCTGACACCGGAGGCGAGCGAGAAAGTACGCAAGAAAAATTACGAACGCATCTTCGATGACGCCCGGCGCAAGGTGCGGAGTTGGGAGCAACGGAACCTCAAGAACGGTTCTGCCAATAGCGGAGGTCTAAAATGAAACGCAATATTTTGACACCGAGAGAATTGGCTCGATATGCCCTCGCGTTCCTTTGCGCGCTGGCTTTAATTGAGCCCTTACCACTACTTGCACGGCCAGCGCCAACAGCACCGGCACCACCGGCGCAGGACGACGCTGCTGTGAAGATCCCGTCTGACCAACTGGATTCTCTGGTCGCGCCGATTGCCCTCTACCCGGACAATCTGCTGAGCCAGACGCTGGTTGCTTCGACGTATCCGCTGGAGATCATTCAGCTTCAGCAGTGGCTGGAGCGGAATCCTGATCTCGCAAAGGATCAGAAGAAATTATCGGATGCAGTCAAGAAACAGCCATGGGATCCGAGTATTCAAGCCATGGCTCCTTTGCCCGACGTGGTGAAGAGATTATCTGATGACATTCAGTGGACCACCGATCTGGGTAATGCCTTCCTCGCGCAACAGAAAGACGTAATGGATGCGATCCAGCGCATGCGCGACAAGGCGAAGGATACGGGTGCGTTGGCTTCGAACCAGCAGCAGAAAGTCGAAACGAAGGTCATCGAGAGCAAAGAAGTGATCGTGATCGAGCAGTCGAATCCGGAAGTTGTTTATGTACCGTCCTACAACCCGACTGTTGTGTACGGTGCCCCGGCTTATCCGTACCCACCGATTTATTATCCGCCGTCGACAGGAGCTGTGATCGCGGCCAGCGCGATTTCGTTCGGCGTTGGTATGGCCATGGGCGCTGCCTGGGGTGGCGGTTGGGGTTGGGGTTGTGGCTGGGGTGGTGGCGATGTCGATATCAACATGAACAACAACTTCAACCGCAACACAAACATCAGCGGTGGAAATCGCGTGAATAACATCAGCGGTAACAGAGGTGGCGGTAATAAGTGGCAACACAATCCCTCACACCGCGGCGGCGCGCCGTATGGCGATCGAGGTACCGCGAACAGATTCGGTGGTACTGCGCGCGGTGACTCATTAGGGAACCGGCAAAGAGCTGCACAGAGAGACATCGGCCGGAATGGTGGCAACCTGGGCAGCACAAACCGCGGTGGAGTTGGTGACCGTGGTGGTATTGGCGATCGAGGGGGTGTCGGCGACCGTGGCAACCGCGGCGGTGTCGGAGACCGCGGCGGTGTTGGTGATCGCGGGGGCGTTGGCGGTCGCGACGGCGTCGGTGATCGTGGAGGCAATCGCGGTGGTGTCAGTGATCGCAGCAGCGGGATTGGCGATCGCGGTGGCAACCGCGGCGGTGGTGATCGAACTGGACCAGGTTCGATAAACAATCGCGCCGGTGGTGGCGCCAGTGGCGATCGCGTTGGCAATCGCAGCGTAGGCGGTGGAAGCTCCAGTCGCGGTGGTTTCGGAGGAGGCTCCGGAGGTTTCAGTGGTGCCAGCGCCCGCTCGAGCAGTAGCCGCGGCTCTTCCAGCATGGGAGGTTTTGGCGGTGGCGGCGGTCGTAGTAGCGGCGGCTTTGGTGGCGGAGGCCGCAGTAGTGGCGGGGGTGGCTTTGGCGGCGGCGGTGGTAGCCGTGGCGGCGGTGGTGGCGGTCGTGGTGGCGGTGGAGGCCGAAGGAGGTAAATGGAATCATGAAAAATTACCAAATCACGAAGACGAAACTCTTTTTTGTCGCAGGCTTGCTCGGCGCTTGTTGTTTCCTATTGGCAAATACGCCGGCAACGACTGCCCAGAATGCAGCTAAGGCAAAAACGTTTGCGACTGCTGAAGAAGCGGCGAATGCATTGATCGAAGCTGCTGAGAAGTATGACGAAGCTGCGCTGACTGAGATTCTCGGACCTGACAGCTACGACATCATTCACAGCGGCGAACCGGCTCGCGATCGTGAAGTCGCGCAGAAGTTTGCCGAACAGGCGCGCCTCAAAACCAATGTCTCACTGCAGCCGAAAAATCCGCGGCGCGCGATCCTCGAGATCGGAGAAGACAACTGGCCATTCGCGGTGCCGATCGTGAAAGTCGGCTCGACGTGGTCCTTTGATGCAAAGGCCGGACGTCAGGAGCTTCTCTACCGGCGCGTCGGTGGTAACGAGCTTGATGCGATCGCAGTTTGCCGTGGGTATGTTGAGGCTCAGCATGAGTACGCGCTGCAGAAGCGTGGCACATCCGGAGTCAATCAATATGCGCAGCGCATCATCAGCACGCCGGGGACGCAGGATGGATTGGCCTGGCAAAATAGCGACGGCACGTGGGGTGGTCCAATCGGGGAGAAAGTCGCGGCGGCGATCGCTCGTGGTTATTCAAACCGGGCGGAACCGTTCCACGGATATTTCTTCAAGATTCTGAAGGGCCAGGGAGCGGCGGCGCCTCTCGGTGAGATGGACTTCGTCGTCAAGGGCGTGATGATCGGTGGCTTTGCCCTCGTTGCATTTCCCGCGCAGTATCGTGTGACGGGCGTGCAAACCTTCATGGTTAGTCACGACGGCGTCGTCTACCAACAGGACCTTGGTCCAAAGACCCTCGAGCTAGCCAACGCCATCGAGCGCTTCAACCCCGACAAGTCCTGGACTCCTGTCACGGATCAATAGAACGTACTGTAGGGGCGGCCCTCCGTGGCCGCCCGGCGCGACACTCGATCTCTTTGCAATAACAAGGGTGAGGCTATATGGGGTTCTCCATAACAGCCACCTGGCGTGTAGCAAAGGATCGACTTCCACGCCGGGCGGCCACAGAGGGCCGCCCCTACAAGCGTTCTTTAATGGATCACGATCCCGATGCTGAGGCGCAGGTTATCCTGACGTGTTCCGGGAATCACGAAGGGTGAGCCTACTGTTTGAAATGGTGTCGGTACCAAAACGATTCCAGTCTGCTGATCGCCACGGTTGATGATGTTCCAATCGATCTGACCCGCTCGAATATCGATCTTACGATTGAGCCTGATATCGACTCCACCACCAAACGCCATCGCGAAGCTTGTCTCATTAACGTGAAAGTCATTGATGCCGAAGAGAGAGACGAGTTGCGGACTGTCGACATCAACCTTCTGAACCGCAACTCCAAAGAGTGCGTGTGCGAAAGGTTTGAACCGCGGTCCATCTTCGTCGTTGTTTTTGATCTGGATCCCGCCAAGGAAATTCTGAATGGTTGAATCCACCGTGCCGCTGCCTGCCGGTCGGGAAAAATTGTCTTCGCGCAGGTGAAGTGAATAATCAAACTTGGCGCCGACATACCTGTGGAAGTTTCGGGTCACCGCTAGCTCGAAACCGCGTAGCGTGTTTCTACCACTGAGAATGTCGTCGACGTTCGGGTTGCCCGTGTCGCCCCCGATATTGTCAAACTGCAGTGCGGAATAGCCACCAAAGAATTCCCATTTCGTGTAGTCCTCTTGCGCAAAGGCGGCTGTTGCGCAGATCAGAATGAGTGTGGGGAGTACCAGTAATCGTTTCGTTAGTTCCATAATTCTTCCCTTTCAATTTGTTCTTCTAGGTGCAGCACGACAGCACCAAGTTAGAGGCCGTGAAATGGAAGCAGAACTGTAAGTTTTAACAGTGAAGATTCCGCCCGAAGTGAGTGCCATCCTCTCCTAGTAATACTGACAGTATTGGATTCTTTTCGGCGCACCGATACTACTTCTATCGGAATAAACCCTTAGACGTAGAGGTGCGCCATGTCTAATAAAGAAAATGAGAAATCTCAGGATGATTCGCTATTCGATACCAGCGAGGTGATCTCGCATAAGGTCCCCAACGGTGTGGATCGTCGCAGTTTTTTGATGCGGAGCGCCGTCGTGGGCGCGGCTGCCGTTATGACGGGTCAGATTGTCTCCGCTAAGGGTCGGACTTTCAAAGCCTTCAGTGAGTCGTTGCCGGAACAGGCCCAGGGACCGGCGCCTCCGCTGTCCGCCGATCTGGCCGTCGTCCAGAAGGGTAAGGGACCAGTGTTAACCACGATCGACGAGTTCTATAAGGTTGGTCCGGGTCCTTCCAGTTCGCACACGATCGGCCCAATGCGCATCACATACGACTTCTACCAGCGCGCGATCAAACTCCCGCCGGACAAACTTGCAAAAGCGACCGCGCTCAAGGTTCACCTCTTCGGCAGCCTCAGCGCCACCGGCAAAGGTCACGGCACCGAGCGCGCCGCGCTTGCAGGACTCGTCGGCAAGGAGCCCGCGACGGTCGATCCGCTCTTCCTCGACAGCCTGCGCGACAAACCCGATCAAACGTTTCCGGTGAAGCTCGGAGATAAGAGCGTAACGGTAAGCCTTAAGGACATCATTTACGACGCAACAAAAGGCGACTTCAAACACCCAAACACAATGACTGCCAAGCTCATGGCCGGCGACGAGGTGCTGCTCGAGCAGGAGTATTACTCGGTTGGCGGCGGTTTCATCGAGTGGAAGGGATATACACCCCCGAAGAAGAATGCTCCGAAGTATCCGTTCGCAACGATGAAAGAACTTCGGGCGCACGCGGAGAACAACAAGATCTCGATCGCAAAGGTAATGCTTGCCAACGAGATGTCGATTGCAGGCAGGTCGGAGGAAGAGGTGTACGCCTTCGTCGACAAGATCATCAACGCAATGGTCGCGACGGTAAAGTCAGGGTTGAGTATGCCGGAAGACGACGTGCTGCCTGGTCCAATCAAACTCCACAGCAAAGCAGCAACTGTCTACAAGCGCGCGATGGACGATACATATCAATCAGACCGCGGTATCGGTGCTCTGTCGGCCTATGCGTTAGCAGCATCCGAAGAAAACGGACGCGGGCATCTTGTGATCACTGCTCCTACCGGCGGCTCCGCCGGAGTTATGCCGTCTCTGGTCTATGGACTCATTGAGAATCGGAAGGTACCACGACAAAAGGTCCGCGAAGGAATGATGGCGGCGGCGGCGATCGGCTATCTCTGTAAGCACCACGCAACGTTGTCGGCTGCTGAAGGTGGTTGTCAGGCAGAGATCGGCGTGGCGTCAGCGATGGCTGCGGCCCTCGTCGCAACTGCTTACGACGCAGAACCGCGGGTCGTCGAGAATGCTGCTGAATCAGCTCTCGAGCATCATCTTGGCATGACGTGCGATCCGGTCGCCGGATACGTGCAGGTACCGTGTATCGAGCGATGCGCATTCGGCGCCGTCAAGGCATGGACCGCCTACGCTATTGCGTCTAATGAGATCGCGTCGCGGCATCGTGTTGACCTCGACGCAACTGTGCAGGCACTCGCCCAGACCGCCAAGGACATGAACAGCAAGTACAAGGAAACGAGCGAAGCCGGTTTGGCCCTTTCGGTAGTGCTCTGTTAACCACGCACTAGTCTCTGTGCGATCTCTGTGTTCTCTGTGTCTCTGTGGTGTACTTTTTCCGAGTCCCACTAACCACAGAGACACAGAGAACACAGAGATCGCACAGAGAAGAACCAATGGCAGCGATCGAACTGGTCCAAAAGCAAGACGCCCTAAAGAGCGTCCGCTTGGCCACGGTTGCCTGGCTGCTGACCGCCGTTTATTACTTCTTTCAGTATGCGCTCCGTTCGGCTCCGGCAGTGATGATGCCGCAGTTGTCTGATGCCTTTGGTCTAAGCGTGGTCGGAGTCGCAGGAATCGTCGGGCTGTTTTACTACGGTTACTCGCCTTTCAGTCTGGTGGCCGGCGCCGCGATGGACCGGCTTGGACCACAGAGATTGCTCCCGCTCGCCGCCTGTATTGTCGGAGTGGGAGCATTACTGTTTGCAACCGGCCAGAGTCAAATCGCCAGTGTGGGCAGGTTCATGCAGGGAGCCGGCGGCGTCTTCGCGCTCGTCGGCGCCATCTACATCGCAACCAAGAATTTTCCAGCGTCCAAAGCGGCAACTTTAATTGGGGCCACGCAGATGTTTGGGATGGCTGGTGGATCTGCCGGTCAGTTTGTTGTTGGCCCAATGATTGGAGCCGGACTTGGTTGGAGCACGTTTTGGATCGGAATGGGTGTCCTTGGTCTCGCGATCGGCGCGATCCTTTTCTTTCTGATACCGAGGGAAGAAGGAGCCGCACAGTCTGGACCATGGTTGAAGACCACAGCCGGCGCGTTCGCCACAGTTTTTAAGAATCCACATTCGATCCTGTGCGGCCTCATCTCGGGATTACTTTTCATCCCCACAACAATTTTCGACATGGTTTGGGGTGTGCGTTTTCTCCAGGAAGGGCACGGTATTGACTACGGCACAGCGGTGATGCGCTCGGCCACGGTTCCGTTCGGTTGGATTATCGGGTGCCCGTTGCTCGGTTTGATTTCAGATCGTATCGGGTATCGCAAGCCGGTGATCATCGGCGGCGCCGTCGTACTTTTCATTTGCCTCGCCTGGATACTCTTTGGACCAACCGGAGTGCTCCCACCATACGTTCTCGGTCTCATTGCCGGAATCGCTTCGGGCGCGGCGATGTTGCCTTACACGGTAATCAAGGAAGTGAATCCACCTCAGTTTGGTGGTACGGCGACGGGTGTCGTCAATTTTATTAACTTCACTTTCAGCGCGCTGCTTGGACCAGTGTTCGGCTGGAAGTTGCAGCAAGTGTCGGGCGGTGCCTCGCAACTGGAGTTGCCGCATTTTCAGAGAGCGTTTCAACCGATGCTCGTCGGCGTGCTGATCGCGATTGTTCTCACACTGTTTTTGAAAGAGACGGGTGCCAACAGGAGGGAGAGATGAGCGCGAAAACAGGAACCGGGAAGTATGAAAAGCTGTTGGAGCGATGCAAGAGTCTCGAAGCAATTCCTACTGCGGTGGCGCACCCTTGTGAGGAGTCTGCTTTGACTGGCGCAGTTGAAGCAGCACAGGCAGGACTCATCGAGCCGATACTCGTGGGTCCTGCCACCAAAATCGAGCAGACTGCCCGCTCTGCCAACGTCGATCTCGGCAAACTCGAGATTGTCGACACTGCGCACAGTGTCGACTCGGCAAAAAGAGCGGTCGAGTTAGTTAAAGAAGGACGTGCGGAAGTGTTGATGAAGGGCAGCCTTCATTCCGACGAACTGCTTTCGGCGATTGTTTCACGTGATGGTTTGCGCACGGGCCGGCGTGTGAGTCACGTGTTCGTGATGGATGTTCCCACTTATCACAAGGTGCTCATCGTCACCGATGCGGCCATCAATATCGCGCCGAGTTTGGAAGACAAGGTTGATATCTGTCAGAACGCGATCGATCTGGTCACCTCACTGCGACACGACAAATCTGACAAACCCAAAGTAGCGATACTTGCGGCAGTGGAAACAGTCACGACGAAGATGCCGGCGACGCTGGACGCGGCGGCACTATGCAAGATGGCTGAGCGTGGACAAATCAAAGGCGGAATTCTTGATGGCCCGTTGGCGTTCGACAACGCCATCAGCACAGAGGCGGCGAAGACAAAAGGAATCAAGTCTGCTGTTGCGGGAGATCCAGACATCCTGTTAGTTCCGGATCTCGAAGCCGGAAACATTCTCGCCAAGCAACTGACTTTTCTCGCGAACGCCGACAGCGCCGGTTTGGTTCTCGGCGCCAAGGTACCGGTAATTCTGACGAGCCGCGCCGACAGCGTTCGCTCACGAATTGCGAGTTGTGCAGTAGCAACTTTGGTCGCCCACGCGCGACGAAGCGGCATTTGAAATTGCGGAACGTACTGTAGGGGCGGCCCTCCGTGGCCGCCCGGCGCGAGACTCGATCTCTTTGATACACGCCAGGTGGATACCGAGGGCGCCAGACAGCCGATCATTGTTATTG
>JBKPPU010000200.1:0-7889 GCA_046733695.1 Acidobacteriota bacterium | reverse complement strand
AAGGTAGCGACTGCGGGGGGCGCGATCGGCGGCCGAGCTGGCACTGGCGGGCACTATCAATTTTGAATTGGATGGCCGTCTTTGCAACCTAGCTGACGTTTGGGCATCAGCACCACCCGCAACGCAGGGAATTATACACCCAGCAACGTATCAGTCAACGACTTTTTGTGACTAATCCGACAAAACTCTTTACACATTTTGGTTCGATTTCGCTCAAATTTTCCCCAGGCTTAGGCTTGCAAGCTGTCGTGCCTATAGGGCATGATACCCGCAGTTAACCCTTCTCTCGCGCATCAACGGTGATGCGCCCCGCGCTCAAATGGATTAGCGCTGGACGTTTGGATAGTTCGGGAGCGGGCTGTTTGTCAAACTTTAGAAGCCGCTCTGTCTTGAAAGAGCATCCGAACCTGGTCCTTCGACCATTACCGTTACGCCGAAGCCAAACCTTTTCGCAGCTTCTTTTTCATCCCGAAACGGGAGAAAGTAACTCTGAATGTCTACTAAACTGTATGTTGGAAACCTCTCGTTCCAAACCACCAGCGAAGACCTGCAGGAACTGTTTGCCCAGGCAGGCACGGTTTCATCGGCAAGTGTGGTGGAAGATCGCATGACGGGCCGTTCGCGAGGCTTTGCCTTCGTCGAAATGTCCACCCCGGAAGAAGCCGCTGCCGCCATTGAGCAAATGAATGGTCGAGAAGTCGGTGGACGCGCTTTGAAAGTAAATGAAGCCAAACCACGTGAGAGTCGTGGCGGTGGTGGTGGCGGACGTGGATTCGGTGGCGGCGGCAATCGCAATGGCGGTGGCGGCTACGGCGGTAATCGAAGCGGTGGTGGCGGTCGTGGTAAGAACTTCGGCGGCGGCAATCGCGAACCTCGCTGGTAACAGACGCCGGTCTTTAAGTTTCAGGCTTGCGGTATAGTGTTGCGATGATGAAACTCATCGGGCACATCCGCGAGCTTGTGCGTTATCCCATCAAATCGATGGCCGGTACGCCGGCTGAGTCGGCTTTCCTCGGCTGGCACGGCTTGGATGGCGATCGACGTTTCGCGTTTCGACGCATCGGCGAGCAGAGCGGCTTCCCATGGTTATCGGCGAGTCGCTTGCCGGAACTGCTGCTTTATCGACCGGTCGGTCTCGACGAGAGTAGCGGCGAACCACTTCCGACACATGTCCGCACCCCCTCAGGAGCGGAACTCGAACTGCGCAGCAAGACCATCGAGAACGAGATCGCTGAGCGGTTCCGCAATCCTGTCGAACTGATGCAGCTCAAGCACGGGATCTTCGACGACGCGTCAGTCTCGGTGATAAGCCGCAGGACGATCGGTGCGATTTGTAGTCAAGCGGGAGTGGAGTTGGACACCCGGCGCTTTCGAGCCAACATCGTGCTGGACATGCAGGACGCGGAGCCGTTCGACGAGGACACGTGGATTGGCGGTCGACTGGTATTTGGAGATAGCGCTGTTGTGAGCGTCACCTCACGCGACGTGCGCTGCATGATGATCAACCTCGATCCCGACACTGCTAAACAAGACGACGGTCGAGTGCTGAAATCTGTCGTCCGGCTGAACGCAAACAACGCAGGCGTCTATGGCACGGTGGTCCAAACCGGCCAGCTCCACGTTGGGCAAGCTGTCCGTCTAATCACGGACTCTCCGAATCAGGGTACAGTCAGAACCACCTCGCGGTAGCGGGTGGGTACGCCGTAGGCATGGTTGATTGCTCATGCTACGTAGCCTACGGCGTACCCACCCGTTACCGCGAGGTGGTTCTGACTCTATCCAAGACAAATACTATCAACAAAAAATAAAGATCTTTTTGGAACTGCAATTTTCAACGTGCGCTTAATCCAGAGATGTCGAGGTCAATCCTTCTAATACTCGTCGTCTTAATATTCCCGCCGCACACATTTGGGCAAGGCGACGCGGGAATACCGCGTGAACCGCAAGTCGATAAGTTATTCGCCGCCTGGGACAAACCCGGATCTCCGGGATGTGCCGTTGCCGTCATTAAGGATGGCCGAGTCGTTCATGCGCGCGGCTACGGCATGGCTAACCTCGATTATGGAATTCCGATCTCGTCGAAGACAGTCTTCAATATCGCATCCACTTCAAAACAATTCACTGCAGCCAGCATCGCCATCCTCGCGCGACAGGGAAAGCTTTCACTCGACGACGACATTCATAAGTTCCTGCCGCAACTCCCGCGATATCCAAGCCCCGTTACCATTCGACAACTCATTTACCACACCAGCGGCATTCGCGAATACCCGCATCTGCTGCAATTGGCCGGACTCTTTGAGCAGAATGCGACGACCCAGGATGTCGTAAAGATGATCGCGCGTCAGAAAGAACTCAATTTCAGTCCCGGCAGTGAATACCTGTACAGCAATTCCGGGTACATCCTGCTGGCGCAAATCGTAAAGGCTGCTAGCGGCAAATCTCTTCGCGAATTCGCCCAGGAGAATATTTTCCAACCATTGGAAATGTCACACACGAGTTTTGTTGATGAGGGCAACGAAATCGTAAAGAACCGCGCGACGGGTTACTCGGCGCGACCGGGCCGCTTTTCGGTTGAAATGGTGCTTCACCCTCACGCTGGCCCGAGCGGACTGTTCACCTCAGTCGATGATTTAGTGCTTTGGGATCAGAATTTTTACGCGAACAAAATGACTGCGGGACCGGACTTGATTTCTCAGCTAATCACGCCGGGAACACTGAATAGCGGCGAAAAGATCGACTATGCTTTTGGCCTGGATGTTGAAACCTACCGCGGTCTAAAACTGATCGGTCACGGCGGCGCTTCTTATGGTTTCACCTCTGACATGATCCGCTTCCCTGAACAGCGCTTGTCAGTGATTTGTCTGTGCAACTTATCAAACATCGAATCGGGACGACTGACCAGGCAAATTGCAGACATTTACCTCGCTGATGAATTCAAGAGAACAGAACATCTCGACGACGACGCAAGTCTGCGGGCGCCCAAACCCATACAAGTCCCGGAACAAGAGTTAACGGCCGTCGCAGGTTCCTACTTCAACTTCGCGAGTAATAACTTCAGACGCATTTACGTGAAGAACGGAAAGTTGATCTATTCGCGCGGCGGCAGTGAGAGTGAATTGGCGCCACTCGGTGACAATCGATTCCTCATGCTGGGCGTTCCCGATCGCATCGAGATTACGTTCAAATCACCACGGCCTGGCACTCCGTTACAGATGTTTACCGCTGCGAATGGCAAAGTGTTCATCGTCCACGAATCAGTGAAGCCGGCAACCTACACATCACAACAACTTGAAGAATTCGCCGGCAAATATCACAGCGACGAAATCGACGGGACCTTCACAATAACGCGCTCGGGAGACAAATTACTGCTCGCGAGACATGGTCTTGATTCCGACACTCCGCTGGCATTGCAGTTCGCTGACACATTCTCAGCTCCGGGTACGGGTAGTCTTCGCTTCACGCGAAAGAAACAGAACGGCATCAACGGTTTCTTGTTGAGCACGGGCCGCATCAGGGCACTACGCTTTGTGAAGGTGAAGTAGCGAGAAGCTGCCGAACTACGGGTTGACCGTAAGGTTATTTTGGCTTGCGCTCGGCGGGGATTAACGAATCGTGGATATGGATGGCAGCCATTGCGCCTTCGGCCGCTGCAACAACGGCCAACTGGGAGTTTGGTGTGATGTCGCCCGCAGCGTAGACACCTTCAACACTCGTTTGTTGGGTACGATCAACCCACACTAAACCGCATTCGTCATCGAGTTTGCAGCCGAGCATTTCGTGCAGATTGCTTGCGGGTTCATTTCCGAGGTTGAAGAAAAGTACGTCACATTCCAATGCGGCGCCGTCACTAAATAATATTCGTCGTAATTCCTTCGACTTCGAGTCTCCCTCTAGTGCCTTAATGCTTTGTTCTCGGACGTCAATATGGAAAGCGGCGAGTTTCGTCCGATCGTCTTCACTTAATCCGGCTAAGTCCTCAGTGACCAGCGTTATCTTGTCGGTCCAGGTCAACAAACCTAACGCGAATCCAACTGTCTTCGTGCCACTTCCAAGCACAGCAATTCGCTTATCGATGCATTCGTAACCATCACAGTCGGGACAGTGATGAACACTGAAACCATAGAATTCGCGAAAGCCCGGGCAATCGGGTGTCACATCGCGGAGTCCAGTTGCCAATAAAATACATTGAGCATCGAAGGTGCGGGAATTTTGAATTCCGTTGCCGGCGTGGACGCGGAAATGTTTGTTTGTGAGTTGCTCAATTCCGGTCACGCAACTTTCGATGATCAGTCCGCCATGAGCTGTGACTTCGTCGCGTCCGCGTGCTAAGAGCTCAGCCGGAGAGATTCCGTGGTGGCCCAGGAAACCATGAACGCCGTGGGCATATTCGTTACGCGGGCTGTTGTGGTGAAAGGTCAGTGTGTGACGGCGGTAGCGCGCGAGGAACAGGGACGCGGAAAGACCTGCCGGCCCGCCGCCAACAACAATGCAATCGTACATCAGTGATTTCCAGACCTAAACGCGAGTTGTGCGGCCTCTGATCAACCTGTAAAGGGCAAGCAGTATGACGGCCCCCACCACTGCCAGAATGAGACTCATCAAAAAGCCCGGCTGGGTCAGATCGCCGGTATCCTTCGCGGCACGACCATATCCGAATAAGGCCTGGCCAACAAAACCGCCGATGAGAGAGCCAGCGATGCCGAGGAGTATCGTGACTATGAAGCCTCCGGGATCTCTTCCTGGCATGATGGCTTTAGCAATCAGCCCTGCGATTAGTCCGAAAACTATCCATCCAATTATCGAGATCATGTTTTGTTCCTTTGCATCTGTACGTTTTCCGTGTGGATCTAAGCCCCGGAGGAAACCCAAGCAAGAAACAAACCACGCTCACGCAAACTACTATAGTTGATGAATTCCGAGCAAGAACACGCCACCGATCGAAACTTCCTGTAGCACTCAACTTCCTCCCGAATTAATAGCTTTGAGTGATCGTTGCTGCAGGTCCGTTGCTGCGACATGAAACAATGACAGTTCAGAATCATTCCAGACACCGATGGGGCGATTATTTACGCGCCGCTTGGTTTACATCTTTAACAATCGGTAACTGTTCGTAGCGCGCAAGGAGGTCCGCTGGGTGTTTGAAGATCGCGACGCAGCCTGCGTCTTTCAGGCTCTGTTCCGGGAATCCACCGCAGAGTACGCCGATCGTCTTGAGATTCGCCTTCGCTGCCGCAATTGCGTCGTAGGGCGTGTCGCCTACGACTATCGCTTCACTCGGCTCGGGGTCTCCGGCTTCCGTCAGGGCCGCGAGGAAAATGTCTGGCTCGGGCTTAGAATTCTCGGCGTCGTCGGCTGAGGTTTCGCCTTCGAGCAAGTCCGCGATGTTCGTCACCTTTTTGAAATGTTCGAGTTCGTCCTGTTTTGCGCTCGAAGCCAGAACGACTCGCTTGCCGTCCGGCTGGATGCGCTCGACGAGTTCGCGCACCTGCGGAAAGGCGGACGTCTTCGGCAAATACTCTTGTTTGAAAATGTCGCCGCGCCGTTTCTCGATCTCTTCGCCGAAGTCGTCGAGTTCTTCCGGTGAGAGGAAAACGGGCAGCAGTTGATCGCCGCCTTTGCCGATCTGCGCGCGGACAGCGGAGAATGTGACTTCCTTGCCGAACTCTTTGAGCGCGCGTTGCCACGCTTCGGCGTGCATGTCCACCGTGTCGACGAGTGTTCCGTCGACGTCAAAGATCACCGTCTTAATCATGTTGATTGTTTCCTGCCCTTATGATCGTGGCAGTAATGTTTGTCTAAATGAATTTGCGCACATGGTTTTTTTCAAACCCAGGAAGTTTTTTGCAAGTTAAAGCTTGGCAGCATGTATGCGCAGACTGGATCGTTAATACTTTCAGAGGTAAGGGTAGACCATATGCGAGAAGAGCTCTCGACTTGTTGCAAGGTGTTCTTCGCGTTGCTCAGGCGCAATTGCGGTCATGTCGCAAGCTAGTGCAGAGGCTTCAACCTTATCAATCATATTTGGCGGCTTCATGTTGTTAGAAGTGCGTGGAGCTAATGAAACTGTGGCAGCTACTGAATTGCCGTTGTGGCAAACGTCTTGGGGGAGTTAGTCGCTAAGCTCGAGTGTCTCCAGGATCGCGGCAACGTCGCGGGGACGTGAGCTCCTGAGCTTTCGCAACCCATCCTTCACGATCCATCCAGTGTGCGGATTATTCGAACGCGACCAGTGCCGACAGATGTTAAGAACGAACTCTGGGTACTTGCCACTCGCGTTGCGAAGCACATTGGCCACGGACTTCCTGACATACAGTTCGGGGTCGGTCCGAAGCGTCTCAAGGATAGGCCGAACGGCTCGCGGATCTACCTTCACGATGCCACGCAGCCCCTCACTTGCGGCACGCCGGATATTCGCGTCATGGTCTTTGGCCCACCGTCGCGCAGTATCAAGGACCGCGGCTGGATGGCGCTTACCGATCTCGACCAGCGCGGTGGCAGCCACTTCGCGCGTTTGCCATTGATCGCTCGCTGCCAGCCTCTTGAGTTCGGCGAAGACGGCAGCGGGTTCGATACGGCCTCGGGCAAGCACCTCCTTAATGTCGTGAATCTTAGCGATCACAGTACTACGCGGCCCGCTTTCCGACAATCACGCCAATCAGTAGACCACCAATGGCACCCAGGATGAGAATTGGAGCGTACGCTTTAGTGATTATCGCATCAGGCAGACTCAGCAGGATCCCGAAAACAAGACCTTGCGCCCATGGCGGCAAAGGTAGACGAGCAGCACCGATGACAAAACCAATCGCGAAACGGTTCAGAAATGCGCCCGTCAGTGCGGCAGTCTTGTCAGGGAAGGACAACGGGATCATCGAAGCAACAGAGAGGGCGCCGTAGACGATTCCGCAGATAGTTCCAAGCATGATTCGAGACATGTAAGCCTCCATTGAAGCGGGCTGGGCTGAACGATACGATTAGACCACGGCTCGCAGCAAGATCCGCCAACGAATAAACGTTGACTTTGCTTTTTTTGCTAAGTAGATTCCGGCACATTGTAAATCCTATTGGCCTTCGCTGGCATTCGAGCAAACTTTAAGCCCAGAGCTTTGCAGGACGCCACGCTCGTTTCAACGTGTCCTGTCTTCGTTTTCTGGTCGCAAACGCATAATCATAAAACGTGCGTTCCTCCAGTCAGTTACCTCTGACATAAACCCGTATTAATCGCTAGCTGTCTCACCCAGATAGGACCGGTTAACCCCAACTTGGAGCATTTATATGCCAAGTCCGCAAAGGAGAATCCATGGCTAACATTTCCAAACGAAATCGGCGGCGAGAAAGGGAAATACGGAACGCTGCGAAGAACCGGCGCGAGCTAATCGCAGCACGCCTCAGCCGTCGTGACCTGATCAAAGCAGGTTTGCTGACGAGCGCCGGTTACTTGATCCAGAAGAATGGGTTGAGCGCACGCGCTCAATTCGGCGGCGGCGGTAGTTTTGGCGGCAGCGATTGCGACCGGCGATGGTTTAACGGTTCCGGTGGTAATGGTACGCCTGTGAGCCCGCCAACAACCCCGTTCGTTGAACCCCTTCCTATCCCGCCAATCGCACAATCAGTCGCATCGCTCAGTCCGGCGCCGACAGTAAATCCAAACACCGCAGCCGGCGAAGCACGAACGCGCCCGCACCAGGCGCTCACAACATTGGCGCCGCAGAAGTTCTACGAGGTCCATCAACGCGAAGCGTTGGTCAGCATGCATCCCCAACTGCCGCTGCAACGACTCTGGACCTTCAATGGCACTGTTCCCGGTCAAACTTATGTTGCTCGCTACGGCGAACCGATCCTCGTCAGAAACTTCAACGACCTTCCAAATGACAACGGAGGGTTCGGCATAC
>JBKPPU010000199.1:0-18493 GCA_046733695.1 Acidobacteriota bacterium | reverse complement strand
ATGACACTCTCAGCTTTCCAGGGCATCCGCAGCTCCTCCTCGTGCTGCAGACTACCCCATCAACTGTAAAGGATGTCGTGATAACGATCTGTAAAGTATGTCATGATAATGAACACACGGAGGGCCGCCCCTACAGTACGTACTGAGGTTTATTATGAATCAAGAGCTTATTGAGGCTGCGACGCAGGGCGATGTGGCGAAGGTGAAGCAAATGATCCAAGCTGATCCGTCGTTGGCCCAGTCGAAAGATGAAAGAGGCTTGTCAGTGGTTCTGAAGGCAACTTATTACGGAAAGCGAGACGTCGTCGAAGCGCTGCTTGCTTCAGGTGTTGAGCTGAATATATTTGAAGCTGCCGCCACCGGACAAACTAATCGCGTTCGCGCATTGATCGAACAAGATCCTGCGCTTATTAACTCCTACTCGCCCGACGGCTTCGCACCGCTCAGTCTCGCGGCCTTCTTCGGTCACCCGAACACAGTCAATGTGTTACTAGCGGCGGGCACTGAAGTAAACGCACCCTCGCGAGAGACGATGAAGCTGACACCACTCGCATCAGCACTGGCCGCCGGTCACAACCAGATCGCTCGCACGCTGATCGAGCACGGAGCAAACGTCAACGCAAAAGGCGACACCGACGTGACTCCACTTCACACGGCTGCCGCAAGAGGCAACATCGAAGCAGCAACGTTCTTGTTGGAACATGGCGCAGAAATCAACGCCACGACTACAGACGGCAAAAAGCCAATCACGTTCGCCGAAGAACGCAACCACCCGGAAATGGTCGAATTCCTAAAAAATCGTTCTTAAAATCCGTTAGATCCGCGTTCTAAATAAGCCTGTCACCGCTCACAGTGACGGAATCCTGTCGATAATGACAGCCGCGGCTCTGCCGGTTGTGCTGCGCGGCCTGCGCCACGATTAGCGCAACTTCAACAGCATTACGAAGTCCGATCAACCCGTCAGACAATTTCGTCGACCGGTAAAACGTCTCAATCTCATTCCACAAATGTCGCAACTCACGTATCGCGCGCGACAGCCGATCCGCACTGCGCACGAGTCCGACGTAATGCCACATGATGTTTTGAATGGTTTGCATGTCGCCCTGAATCAACGCCGGATCAGGTTCATCTCGCAAACCACTCTCATCCCAAGGCGGGACATCTTCAAACTTCGCCGTCTTTCCATTCCCATTGCTGAGTGCTCTCTCGATCTCGAGCGCCGCTCGATTTCCCCAAACGAGTCCTTCCAAAAGCGACGTTGAAGCAAGCCGATTTGCGCCGTGAACACCAGTGCAACTGATCTCGCCGACAGCATACAAGTTATCAATCGTCGAACGCGCCCACTCATCCACCAGCACGCCGCCACAGAAATAATGCGCCGCCGGCACTACAGGCACAGGCTCGCGTGAAATATCGAAGCCGACTTTCAAACACTGATCGTAAATAAACGGAAATCTCTCGCGAATCTTTTCAGCCGGCATGTGTGACGCGATGTCGAGCAACACATACGAATACCCGTGCGCTTCCATCTCGTGATGAATCGCTCGTGCAACGACGTCACGCGGCGCGAGATCTTTCCACTCCGGTGAGTAACTCTCCATGAAAGGCCGCAACTCCGGTGTCAGCAAAATTCCGCCTTCACCACGAATAGCTTCGCTGATCAGCAGACCTTCGGCGCCCGGTGCGGCCAGGGCAGTCGGATGGAACTGCACGTATTCGGTGTTTGCGATTCGTGCTCCAGCGCGATGGGCCATCGCGAGTCCATCACCACGCGCACCAACCGGATTTGTGGTATTGCGGTAAATCCGGCCGAGTCCACCGGTCGCGAGGATAGTCGCATTCGCGAGATAGCGATGTACTGTCTTGCCGGTTCGATCGAAGACGTAGCAACCATGACACGAAATCTCGCGATAGTTATCAAGAGGATCGCGGGAATGGTGTGGAAACGTGATCAGGTCGACTGCCGTCGCGTTTGACTCGATCGCGATGTTCGGGTACTTGCCGAGCGCAGACACGAGGCCGTTGATAATCGCGCGCCCGGTGGCGTCGCCGACATGAAGAATTCGCCGTCGTGAATGAGCGGCCTCCTGTCCCCAGACCGGCAAGCCTTCCTCATTGTGATCGAAAACAACCCCGGCGGTGCGCTCGAGCACTTCATTCAACAGTGCGGGACCCTCGTCAGCAAGGATGCGCGCGGCTTTGGGTGAAGTTACACCTGCTCCGGCGGCGATGATGTCTTCGTAAAGTAATTCTGAAGTGTCGTCCGGACCACGACCGATAATGCCGCCCTGTGCGTAGCGAGTATTTGATTCGTGGGCGTCGCTGGCGCGAGTGATGATGGTGATTTGGCGTTCAGGATTACGAGCCAGGCGTAGAGCGGCAGTGGCACCGGCAATTCCACAACCGATGATCAGGACTTCAGCGTTTGCCATCCCTTAAATCCGCGCTCAGTCTTCCCGGCCGATCTCGAGCATTCGCTCGACAGATCGCAGTGCACGCCGCCGGACGTCTTCGTCGATGAAGATCTCAAACTGCTCTTTCCGGAGCGATTCGAGCGTGTCTTCAAGCGTGATCTGATTCATGTGCGGGCAACGCACACTGCAAAGCCGCAACATCTCCTTGTCGGGATTTGCAGCGGCGATGTTATCTCCCATCGAACATTCGGTAAGCAACAGGTAGCGCGGCGCCTGCGTCTGCTCAACGTAACGAATCATCGCCGTCGTGCTGCCGGAGTAATCGGAAGCCGCCACTACTTCAGGACTGCACTCCGGATGGGCCAGGATCACAACATCGGGAAATTGTTTGCGCACGTTCTGAATATCTTCAACACTAAATTTTTCGTGTACCTCACAGCGTCCCGGCCAGCCAATCATCTGATAGTCGAGCGCGTTTGGAAAACGCATTCTCGGCTCGCGTGTCGGAAAAATAATCTGTTTGCCTGTTTCGCGCGCAACGTTACCGGCGAGATATTCGTCGGGAATGAAGATCACCTTGTCAGACTTCAACGACTTAACCACCGCAACTGCATTCGACGAAGTACAGCAGATGTCAGTCTCGGCTTTCACGTCGGCGTACGTGTTGATGTACGTCACAACCGGCACACCCGGAAATCTTCTCTTCAACTCGCGCACGTCTTCAGCTGTGATACTCGCAGCCAGAGAACATCCGGCCTTTTCCGACGGAATCAGCACCTTCTTCGAAGGATTCAGGATCTTCGCCGTCTCCGCCATGAACTTCACACCGCAAAACACGATGATGTCTTTGTCAGTCTCTGCCGCTTTGCGACTGAGCTCGAGCGAGTCGCCGACGAAATCCGGAATTGAATGGAAAAGCGCTGGCTCCATGTAGTTGTGACCAAGGATCACGGCGTTCTTTTCAATTTTTAGTCGATTGATCTCTGCAGCCAGCTCGGCCTTGAGACGGAGTTCGAAATCCGGAACCGTGTCCGCAAGCAGCCGGCTCAGTTTTTCGTAGATCTCCTCAGTCGAAGTTTCAGTAATCATTTCTTTTCAACGAACTCCAAACTTACGTCAAACACCTCGGGCGAATGCGTCAGAGCGCCGACAGAGATGTAGTCGACGCCAGTGCCGGCAACTTCGAGCACATTATCGAGTGTAACGTTGCCAGACGCCTCCAGTTTGGCCCTTCCTTCGCAAATCGCGACCGCCTCGCGCATCGTGTCAGTGGACATGTTGTCGAGCAAGATTCGCTCCACTCCGAGCGACAGCGCTTCACGAACATTGTCGAGCGTGCGAGTTTCAACTTCAATTTCAAGCTTCGTACCGGAGGCGCGCATACGTTCGACGGCGGCAGTGATCGAGCCGGCGAAGTCGATGTGGTTGTCCTTTATTAATACCATGTCGAAAAGGCCGGTGCGGTGGTTCTGTCCTCCACCAAGACGAACGGCGAGCTTATCCGTCATTCGCAGGCCCGGCGCAGTCTTACGAGTATCTAGAATCACGGCTTTGGTGCCCGAGACTGCATCGACAAACTTGCGGGTTAAGGTGGCGATGCCTGACATGCGGCCAAGGAAGTTCAGCGCGATGCGTTCACCCGTCAACAGTGCGCGCGCAGAACCTTCGAGATCGGCCAGCACAGTGCGACGTTCGACCTTCGTTCCGTCCTCGACTTTAATATCAAACTCGACCTTATGGTCCAGGGTGAACATAACCTGCCGGGCGATTTCCAAACCCGCCACAACACCATCCGCCTTAGCGATTATGCGTCCGCGCAACGAAGCATTTGCAGGCACAATCGTGTCAGTAGTGACGTCACCCGATCCGATGTCCTCTTCGAGCGCACGACTAATGTAGTGGGAAACTTCGGCAGGCAGTTCGGGATTCATTCTTTCCTTATAGACCAAGTGATATCTTGCCACAGATTTTCACGGATTAATAACGGCTACTGGCACGTCGCGTCCCTCCTGCGCCTCATTACCCGAAAAATCAGCCGCGATGATCCGCAAGATGTATTCGCCTTTGGGCAATTGCGAGGTATCCCAAACTCCTCGTGCTGCCCGTCCATCGCGCACAGTGTTTGTAACCTCATACAGAAACCTTGTGGTCTTGCTGCCGTAGACGGTGATTCCGCTCTCGTCTGCATACGCAACTTTTGTTGCCTCTCGATCACCCGGCAGTCGATTGAACAGAATCGTGATACGCGGTTCTTCAAAACCCAGGGCGGGACTGCCATCGGTTTTGAGAACCTGGTACCCGAGCTTATAAGGACCAAGGCGGCGACGTTCGGCGTTCATGTTTGTACGATCAAATGCATCCACCACGATACGCACAGGACCACGCACGAGCAGGCGATCACTTTGCTTCTCCTGCAGGCGTTTTCCACTTGCGTCAAATAGCTGAATGCCGTCCTTCTCGATCGTGGGTGCAATAGTGTCCGTGAAGCCAATCGGCGAGAGTGATAGCGGATTGATCTCGCCGCCCGGTGGACCAACGTTCAAGTGTACGTGATACATCTTGTTTACTGTGCCAACTGTATCGCCAGTACTGAATCGTGTACCGCGCTTCACACGCACTCGTGTGAGTTTTCCCGCTGCGTCGTTCACAGGGATAAACCGCGGATCGTCAAACATCTTCGCATCCTTGACGCGACCGACGTGGATGTGAATGTATGAGATGGCGCCGACGCGAAAGCCTTCGTTAATCGAGTCGAAACCCCAATTTGGAATCGGGCCTGTTACCTTCTCCGAATGTACGGCACGCACCGGTTCACCGTAACCACCGAACACGTCTAGGCCGCTGTGAAGATGATGGCGACTGTCATCGGTGTCGAAACTTCCCCGTACCTCACCCATCGTGGCGGCAACTTCATGCGGGCTCTTTTGCGGATCAAACGGCCAAACGAGTGACTGCTCTCGGAGCGTCTCATTAGTGAGTTTGGGATATGAATCAGCCGGCGTTGCCGCGCTCGTGGTTGTTGTTTGGTCCAGCTTCCGAATCAGATAGTTGCCGCTATCTGCAACGTACAACTCAACTGGTTTGTTAGTGGTTGGTCCGATCGCAATTCCTGTCGGTTGATTAAAGCGGGCCGTGTCAGAACCGTCGGCAAATCCCGGCCCATCGCCTGCTACCACACGCGTGCCGCCGTCAGGCGCGATCTGGAGCACGCGTGCCCGATCCAATTCAGTAACGTAAAGGTAGTTGTCGTGTGAAACGGCGAGACTGATGGGGCTTGAGAGATTCTGAGCAGAAACAGACAAGGTACTAACGTTGCCGTCAGCACTTACCCGCCGGAGCAAATCATTGCCGGTGTCAGCAACAATCAACGTGTTATTCATGATCACGATTCCGCACGGCGTGTCGAACCGGGCGGCCTTCTGCTCGCCATCTGCGTAACCGGGAGAACCCGCACCCGCAATCGTCGTCACTTCGCCCTCGGTGGTTATCATGCGAATCACGTCGTTGTAAGTGTCCGCTACGTAAATATCGCCACCCTCGCTCACAGCTAAACCGATTGGACCATTGAATTGCGCTTTCGCTACCGGCCCATCAACGTAACCCGCCGTTCCATCGCCGGCGACAGTTGTTACCTGCCCCTCGGGAGTAATCTTCCTGATGCGATTGTTTCCGGTATCCGCGACGAAGAGATTACCGCCCGGTCCGAGTGCGAGGGCTGACGGCGTACTGAACAACGCGGATAGCCCAACGCCGTCGCCGAATCCTTCGCTGCCGCCGGCTAACGTCGTAACGTTTCCGTCGGGCGAGATCTTGCGAATGCGATTACTCTCACCGGCGTCAGCAACGTAGATCGTTCCGTCTTTGGCTACTGCAACGCCAAACGGATCTGAAAATCCTGAGGGCTTGCCGTCGCGTAAAACCGGCGAACCGTCTCCCGCGATCGTGCTGACGTGAGCCCTCCAGCCGACAGGCGTCGGAAGCGGCCTGCGACGATACAGCAAGTAGCCCAATATTGCCCCGGCAATCGCTAGCAGGAGAATGACAACGAGGAGTTTGCGCATTTAGTCGAGGATTGTTTCAGGCTGGGCCAGCCACTCTTCGATGCGGGCAATGTAACGTCCGACGTGCAGACCGTCCATCAGCGAGTGGTGTACTTCAACGGAGAATGGCATCAGTGTCCGATCTTTTTCTTTGATGAACTTGCCGAATGAGATCTTTGGCACAGAGTCTTCGCGTCCCCATCTGCGTGCATGAGAGAAACTCGTAAATGCGATCCACGGCAACGTGGTGCAATGGATGCGGGCGTCGTCTTCGTGTTTTGGCCGGAAGGCCCAGTCGCCGGTTCTGATTTCGTCAATTGCTTTTGTGACCCCTTCCATGAACTTTGAATACGTTTCGGCGTAGTCGAAGTAAAGAAGTGTGAACGTTTCGTTTGGAAGCATGAACGTTGTGCCACCGTTGATGACGTCATGGACCAGCACCTTTCCCTGTCGCAGGCGATAGCGAAACGGTTCGATCTCATTGGCGGCTTTGAGTGCAAGATAATGATAAGTCAGCCAGACGTTGCTGTTTTCGCGCTTCTTTAATTCTGCAATTAGTTTGGTGACGTCGAGTTGAAGACAAACATTGAAGTATGGCTTATCAAACGGGAGATAAAATTCGAAGACTGCGCGTCGCGGCCACGTGGCCATGTCTATATAATGGGGCATCGTTTGAGGATTGTACCTAATTGTTTATTTAAAGGAGAGCCGAATGAAAATCGCTATCGGATCCGATCATGCGGGGTTTCGATACAAGGAGAAAATAAGAGAGTTTCTACAAGAACAGGGTCATGAGGTGAAAGACTTCGGCACCTTTTCTGAGGAGCCGGTTGACTATCCATTGTTCATTCGGCCCGTCGCGGAGGCCGTGGCGCGTGGCGAATACGAGCGCGGGATCGTGCTCGGTGGCTCCGGTAATGGCGAGGCGATGGCGGCAAACCGGATCAAAAAAGTGCGTTGCGCGTTGTGTTGGAACGAAGAGCTCGCTCGCCTCTCGCGCCAGCATAACGACTCCAACGTCCTCTCGCTGGGCGAGCGCGTCACCCCCGAAGACACCGTGCTCGAGATTGTGCGGGTATGGTTGGAGACGCCTTTCGAGGGCGGTCGTCACGTGCGCAGGATTGAAATGCTCGATGCGGATTGAAGCAGGCGTTATTGTTCGTCGAGTCGAACGATGAGCTTGCCAAAATTGCGTCCTTCCAGGATGCCGATGAAAGCCTCTGGCGCATTCTCCAGCCCATCAACGAAGTCCTCGCGATACCGGATGCGGCCGTCGGCAATACCGGCACCGACCTCCTGTAAGAAGCCGGCGTAGTGCTCAGCCGCAAACTCGTAGTTTATAAAGCCGCGTACAGTGAGACTCTTCGAAAGAATCGTGAGCATTGTCGCAGGCAACAGGTCGGGGCCATCGCCTCCCCCACGGGCGTTGTAGTGGGCAACTAGACCACAAACAGGGACACGCGCGAACTGATTAAGTAGCGGCAACACCGCTTGCCATACCGCTCCACCGACGTTCTCGAAGTAAACGTCGATGCCGTTAGGGCAGGCGGCTGCTAGTTGCGCGGCAAAATCAGGCGCCTTGTGATCGATTGCCGCGTCGAAGCCGAGGTCGTTTTTGACGTAAGCACACTTGTCTTGGCCGCCGGCAATGCCGACCGCATTAGCGCCACTAATTTTAGCTAACTGGCCCACCAACGATCCGACCGGACCACTTGCGGCAGCGACGACAACGGTTTCACCCGGCTTGGGTTTGCCGATCACGCGCAGTCCGCCGTAGGCCGTGAAGCCGGGCATGCCCAGCACGCCAAGTCCAGTCGTCACCGGAGCAACCGCTGGATTCAGCTTGCGAAGGTCCTTGCGATCCGAGAGCGCGTGGGTGCGCCATCCTGTGTGGGCCAGGACGATGTCACCTTCGGAGTAGGGTGACTGATTCGAGGCAATGACTGTAGCCACGGCTTCACCGGGCATAACTGAGTCGAGCTTGGTAGGCGCCGCATACGACTTGCGGTCATCCATCCGTCCGCGCATGTAAGGGTCAAGCGAGAGATACTGCACACGAAGGAGAACCTGACCTGGACCTGGCGCCGGGATTTCAGTCTCTTCCAGGCGAAAGTCAGTGAGTTGTGGCGTTCCCTTCGGTCGAGCGGCAAGAACGATCTGACGCGCTCCGGTTGCAGACGATTCTCTTGATGAGTCACTCATTTTTAGCCCCCGTGGGTGTGTCGGTAGTTGCAAATGCCAACAGGATCAGTCCCGCTATGTAAAGAGCCAACGTAAAGAAAGCGATGTAGCCAGTGACCGGCGCAAAGGCGGGTGTTTCGAGCGTGCCGAGCGTGACTCCTTGCAACAGCGTTCCCGCCACGCGCTTGAACCAACCACCCTCGGGACTATACAAACTCGCCAGCAAGATATGCTTGAGGACGAAAGCAGTGCCGAACAAAATCGTAAGGCTGCGCAAAAGCCTGCGCGCATCGAATGACGAAAACTGATTATTCCACAGCGTCCACAGAAAAAAGAACGAGAAGAGCCAGTGGAACAAACCGCTCTCAGGTAATACGGAGTTGAAAGCTTGCGCAGACGCAAAGAAGAGGGTGATGAACATCCAAATGTGCGCAATATTTGTGAGCGGTGGAAAGTCGGTGCCAACCCATTGACGAAACCGAAGTAGGCCACCGCGGACGAAGAGCAGCAACGATAAGGCCGCGAGCAAAAGCGTGATCAGCGAAGGCGGTATGAAAATAAACGTTCGGCTCTCGGCACCGATTCGGAGCCCGCCCAGAAGCGCCACTGTGAGAAAAAGAAATGGTAGTACAACGAAGTTCACCAGGGCGCGGTTTCTGGTGCGATTAGTCTGCGACATTGTTAGAGCAAGTCGATCTGTCACTTTCTTGTCCGGAAGACTTTGAGCGGATTGACGTCACTCCAGCTGCGTTCTAACCCTTGTTCGAGTTCGACGTTTAACTCTGCCGCTGTATGGATACGCAAGTCCGGATCGTCGACCGTCAGCGGACTGTTTGACGATAGTGCAATTGCTCGATTTACTGCCTCCACACCTTGTTTGAACAACTCCTGGTCAAAATAAACGCGGCCCCAACCTTCGCGGTAAAACGAATACGCTATGTAGAACTGTGTGCGGGCATCACGCTGCGCTGGATCTGCGCCCTGCCATTCTTCGCGAGCCGCACGAAACTGCTCACGCCGGAACAAGCTGAGAGCGGAATTGAATTTTTCCTGGTTGATCTCGTAAGTGCCTGCGGCGATCTCAGCACTCGTTGTCACTTCTTTGAAGGTACGCGGCTCCGTGGCATAGAGCCAGACGATGAGCGCCGCGTATGCGAGCGTGAATCCGAGGCCGGCGATTTTAATAATCCTGGACTGCATTAAAACCTAATGCATCTTGAATGGACCACCATGCGGCTCCGCTGCTAAATCAGGACGACTGGAATCCTGGACCACCTCATGCATCTCCAGTACATTCGACTGAACGAATGCTTCCTTCGGCAATGTTCCGGATTGTGCGTGTCCCTTCTGAAATGCATCTGAGCGTACCCAGTTAAGGAAGTCGTCACGGCTATTCCAAATAGTAAAGACGACATACGGGTCGCCTTCATTGACGGGGCGCAGCACCTGATTCGAAACGAAGCCCGGCATTTGATCAACTAGGCCCGCGCGTTCACGAAACCTTTGTTCAAAGGCGTCGGCATAGTCCCTGGCGACGTAGATCCGATTCGCAACCGTTATCATTGCGCTCTGTCTCCTTCTTTTGCGAGGATTTTATGATATCACCTTGGTGCTGTAACGATCGGTTCGCAATTTACCAGTTGGCGCAGGCAAGGCAGTCATGCTAAAAAATCAGCGCCGTCACAGCCGCACAGGTTCCAAGCTCTCCGGACGAATTCGCGCACTTTGCGGGTGACGGTAAATAGTTGATAATCAACGCATGGCGGGGTAGCTCAGATGGTTAGAGCGTGGGATTCATAACCCCAAGGTCGGCGGTTCGATCCCGCCCCCCGCTACCAATAAAATCAACCACTTACAGCGGCCAGCAGAACTGGCCGTTGATCGTTTGTGGCAGGATTGTGGCAGACGCCAGAGCGAGCGATTCGAGCGGCTTCAACAGCGGCCCGCTTGCCATGTTCGGTAGCATGGGTATAGCGGAACGCCATCTCCACCGTGGCGTGTCCCATCAGTTGAGCGATAGTAGACTCAGGGTAGCCCGCATCACCAAGTTTCGTCCCAAACGTATGCCTGAGGTCATGCCAACGGAGGTTGGTTATGCCCGCAATGCGGCAGGCGGTTTGAAACGCACGCTTGATCTCGGTGAACTGTTTTCCGGTAGTCGAGTTGACAAAAACATACTCACTCTTGGCACCGACTCTGCGAAGCGCGAGCAGTTCATCGCGAACGTCTTGATTCATTGGCACCGTATAATCTCTGCCGGTTTTGGAGTTGGGAACGTAGATTACATTCCGTTGGAAATCCACTTTATCCCAACGCAGATTTAACTGATCGCCTCGCCGCATCCCTGTACCTAAAGCGACTATGACCAACGGCCTTAGATGTGCTCTTGGACCGGTAAGCGCGGCAAGTAACCTCGGCGCTTCTTCATCCAACAGATAACGGATTCGCTTGTTGTTCAGTCGTAGTTTTCTAACCCTGCTACACGGGTTCGATTCTGCAACCTCACAGTCAATCGCTAGATTGAAGATGCGTGACAGCAACTCCAGTTCGCGATTGACGGATGCGGCGCTTCGTCTCGTTCCCTTCTTGGTGATCGATTCGTGCCGCTCCTTTTTGAACTTCTCAATTAGAAGCGGTGAAATTTGCGAAAACTTCTTCCCGTTAAACGAATCCGCAATTGTGCGCGCCCGGAATTCATCATGCTTCCAAGTCCGTTTGTTCTGACGTGCCCAAGGCAGATAGACCTCATCAATAAACTCGACAAGATCCTTGTCGCCCGTCTGTTTTCCGTAACGCGCTTCAAAAACTGACAGCTTGAGTTTAGTCTCAGCTTGTTCCGCTTGAAATTTTGTGCGGGCCTCAGGGAGTGCTCCCCGATAACGCACTTTGCGAATACAAAAGGCGTAGTGCCATTTGGTTCCGCGTTTATAGACTGACATTGTCATGGTCCTTTCCCGAGGTGCAGCCACGGGCGCTCGCACTATACAACAAGATCAAAATCAATGAGCATTGATTTTTCATTGAGTTTTAAAACGCTCATGTATTCGTCTTGGCTTTGGTCCAAGCAAGAATCTCATCGAGATCAAAGCGCAGAATGTTCGAGCCTGGCGGCTTACGATACGGGATGCGATCTTGCGCAACCATCTCGTAAATGGTTCGCGGCTTAACGTTCAATAGTTGAGCAATGTCGGACACTTTAAGAAGCTGTGGTCGCTTTGTTGGTGTAGCTGAGTCGATGTATGTAGTCATTGCTAAAACCTCAATACTTCAGAGTTCTTCCTACAGTAGGAATGCGGCGAGTTCCTGACTCTCGCTTTCAACGGCAAGCTCGGCCGCTTTCGTCTGTGTTGGATCAATTTGCGCTGAGTTTTGATCCATGCAGCGATCACGATCGTTGTGTGGCTGTTCGTGCGGTGCGAGGTGATCGTTAGTTAATCCATCGCGGTCCTGTTGAATGTCGTGTGAGCTGTTCCTCGTCGCTTCAAGCGCCATTTCCTTGTTAGTGCCGCGATTAAGAGTCTCCTGAAGATTTTGCGTGGAGTCGGTGTAGATGAGGGCTTCTTCCCTTGCTCTTGAGACGGCAACGTAAGCCATTCTGTCGTTGAGTAGTTGACGTGATTCCCGCGTATCGGCGTGGATCAAAACGCGGTCTACAGTTATCCCCTGAGAAGAGTGGCTGGTGACGGCGTAGCCGTGATCGATGTGCCGGAACGTCTCAGGGTTGAAAGTAACCTCGCGGCCGCTGTCCAGGGCAACGCGTACTTCCTCCGGTTCGAGTTTTGTGATCGAACCTAACTCACCGTTGACAATCCGTTTCTCTGCAAACGGAGCACGAAACTGAATGCGATCACCTTCAGCGAATGAGCGTTGGGCCTCGTTGTAAACGCTCACACCGGAAAAGCGCGTTGGGTCGTAAGTGAGAGCGCGGCCATTAGAAAAACGAACCGTGATTTCGTTCTTCTCGTGATTGGTAGCAGTGACCGTTGCGTAATCGCCGACCTTCACCTTATAGACCTTGCTGGCGCGGTTGTAGCGGATGATGTCTTCGTTGGGTCGATAGGAATTGGCAAAGGTGCGCTCGGTGCCGGTCATGTCCTGACGATTTACATAGACGTTCATCTGGTGGTCGTCTCGGCTCACTTTTCCTTCGCGCTGTAGTTGCTGGTGTATAAGTGAATTTAGTTGAGAGCGTTCGCGGTTGGCTGGCGATATGACTAACGTGTTGGTGGAATTCTTGCAGTAGTCCTGGGCCATAGCTTGGAGGCGTCCTCGCTCATCAACGATCTCGATTACCTTGCCTCGGCTCCCTAGTTCGGCGACTGCTTCACGTATGTTGCGGACTGACAACTTCGCCACTGTCTGCTTCAGCTCCGGATCTCGTTGCCTGACGATCTCATTCAGTTCCGCGGTCGTCATTCCGTGCTTTTGCAGTTGCTCAAATGGACTACCCGCTTCGACGGCCTGATGCTGCCGGACGTCGCCAACTAAAAGCAGCTTGTCTTCAGCCTCGAGACGTCCAAAGAATTTGTGTAGCTGTTTGGTGCTTGCTAGTGAGCTTTCATCAAGAACGAAAAGTCGTTTGGTTGTTGTCGTCTCCTGTCGCCAGCGCAAGAACTTCTGAAGCGTTTCCGTCTCGATCCCACTTTCGCCAAGCTGTTTCGCAGCGCGCGTGGTCGGCGCAAAGCCGCGCACCTGATAGCCTTCTTTCTCGGCTGCGTCTCTCAGTACAGAAAGGGTGGTTGTTTTGCCGGTGCCCGCGCAGCCCTGCAGACCAACGATCTGATCTTCGGTGGATAGAAGCGTTTCAAGGGCTGAATGCTGATTTGCATTCAGTCTTAGCTGGTTGCTTTGGGCGCTGTTCGCAACAACATCCTTGACGCGCGAAGCGCGCACAACTGCGGGCGAAGATCCCTTCCCATCTATCACGGTCTGTATGTTCTCCTGTTCCATCTTCAACATGCGTTGAGTAGTCGCTTCTGGTGCCCGCTGCTCGCGCACAATGTCAATAAACTCGCCGCGCTCCTGACGCATACGCATTTCGTTTGTGACTGCCTCATATGTTGTTAAGCCGAGATTGCGTCGCAGGGCGTCAGTCATCACTTGACGCATATCGGCCACAGCTTCTCGCTCAACGGCATTGTCGCGGGCAAACGTGACTGCTTCCTGAGCACGTGTCGCAATCTCTTCCTGGGCTAATCGAAACGGCTGGCGTTCTTTCGCTTGGGTCACCAAACGTTCAGCTTGATTGTCGTGCTTTGCATCCATTGCTAAAGCACGTTCTCTCATCTCCGTGCGGTCATATTGCTTACTGGCGCGATCGTTGTGGGCCGCGGCGTGTTTCAATCCTGCGTTATCGGCGACTGTTATTCCCTCGCGCTCAAGCCGCTCTTTTATCTGTTCGGCTTCTTTGAGCACCTCTTCCCGACGTGGACTGCTTTCCTGTAGATACTTCTCGCTGAAGCCTTTGATCTCGGGTGCGCCGGTGCGTGGATCTACTTCAATTTCATAACCGAGGCCTTGCAGCTTCTCGGCTAAGTGGGCACGGTAGATCGCGGTCGCATATCGCTGGCTGCGATACAACTCGAGTGGCTGCACAGAGCGCACCTTACCGTCCTCAGTTTGAGTCATATTGAAGATCACAACGTGAGTGTGAAGCTGCGGCGCCGCATAGCCATTCGTGTGGTCGGGTCGTGATGAGGTGTGCTCAAACTGGGCCGCTACCATCTTGCCCGTCGTGATGCTTGGCTTGTCGCCGCCTCCACGCGCGTGCAGATATTCCTCGAATCCTTTCAGGGCTTCATTGACGCTTTCGCGGTGGGCGTCTCTGACGCGCTCGTCGTCTCCGACGAGCGCGGCTAACGAAACGCTTTTAGGCGCGCTGATGGTTGCATCCCAGCCGGCGCGATGCTCAGCCGTGGTCACTTGCTCTCCGTACGCGTTCACTGTTTCACGGGCTTTAACTGACTGAATAAGTTGTTCGCCAGTGCGTGGATCTTGACCGGCAACTAAGCGCTCGTACTGCTCGCTGGTCACCTCGCCTTTAAGTTCCCACTCGTCGGCGAGGCGGCCACTCCAGCGTCCCTTAACTTCGCCCGCTTCGTTGTAGTAATTGTCCTTGGAGTTGGTGAACTCCTGCTGGTAATAGTCCAGTGCTTGCCCTGCGGAAATCGCCCTACTCATCGTCATCATGGTCCTAACCTCAGAACCTGGTGTCGAGCTGGTCAGCATCCTGCGGAGCGATTTCGATCTCATCCGCACGCTCGTCCTCGTGACCATTCCCAGAAGCAACTGTCGGCGCGGGCGGCGGTAGTTCCTTCGACCGTTCGGGTGTGGTGACTGGCCGTGGCTGACGCGGCACAAAAGCGTGGCCGCGTTTCGGGCGCTCGATGGGCACAATGCGAAATGGCACCACGGTGTCGCCATACTTCCAATAGAAATGCAGATTTGGTAAGGCCATGATCTGCTCTTTGCTGACTACCGAATTGTGCTCAATGCCAGGTGCATAGTTGAGTGAATCTCGGCCGTAAGTTTGTACCGAGGCGGTAGTGGAAACACGTGGTCGCTCGATCTCCTGCTGACCGATCATGTCTGACACCCAGCGAGCGGAGTCTGCCTCGTTGATACGGCCGAAACCCTTCGTGTGTGAGGCTGCGAGCATCGTGGCTGTGATGCGCTCATAGGACTGCTCAAGCTGCGTCTTGTTCTGTGTGCCAATGACTATCTTGACCTTGTATTTGCGGCCCTCAACCAGTGCCGTTTCCAGCGCCGGCAATCGTTTCAGCGAGTGCGCCTCATCGATCATGACCCAGCACGGACGCTGCCCTGACGTGGCTAGGCTCGTTCCCATAAGTTTGCCGAAAAGAATATTGAACCAGGCGGCGTGGATTCTTCTGAGTGCCTCTCGTGTGCTTTGCGTTGAGGTGATAAAGATGCAGCGGTTGCGCCGTTGCGCCCACTCGCGGAACGTAAACGTGCGTCCCTGACACTGCTCGAGCGTTGGCAGGAGTTTTAAGGAAGCGCCTACTTCCGACAGCGTGGCAAGCACTCCGGCACGCTGCGCTTTGGCGGCTTTTTCGATCAGATGTGCGTGCTCTGTGCCGGCCACGCAGGAGTCAATCAGTGCTTCGTCTGTGAGCATTTCCACGAGCCGTTCCGGTGATGGCTTGAAGGCCAGCATACGCGCAAAAATGCTGCGTGCTGCCTTGACAAAGAACTGATTAGTGGGCGAAGCGTGAGGATGATCGGGGAAGAAACTCTCGGCGATGAAATAGCGCTCCGGTGCGCTGGTCTCGTCCGTAACATTCTCGATCTCGTCTACCGGGTTCCAGTAGGGGCAGCGCGCATCAAGCGGGTTCAAGATAGTGTCCGTGTCCGGATCGTAGTGCTGCTCAAGAAACTCGCCGACGGGGTCATAAATGACTATCGCTTCAAACCTTTCACGGCTCGTAATCTCATCTATGAGTTGGTGCATGATCTGACTCTTGCCGGTGCCGGGATCGCCGAGTAAGAGCAAGCCTTCGTTCTCTTCCTCACGTGGCACTGTCAACTCGTATGCGCGCTGCTTGAAGCCGAAAAAGTCTTGGACTCGGGCGAGTAGATTCATTACTTGTGGGTAAACTATAAGTGCGTAGCCGGTATGTTTGCGGTGCTCGCGTCGATACTGTTTGGGTGAGAGCTCGCGTGTGCCGCGGAGGGGCTGGCCCTCGACGTAACGCCGTTGCGCGAACAGGTAAAGACCGGTTAAGCCAGTGGTGCCCGCGAGGAAAATTATGATGGCGCCAAGCCATGCCGGACGCCAGAGATCGATAATGCTTTTGTTCTCGTAGATGATGTAACGATACTGCTCATAAACGGTCGCATCTGCGAGAAATTCGTTGGCCCAGGTAAACTCTTTCAGTTCCACATTGGCTTTCAGATGAAAGACCGGATAACGGTCTTTAACCTTGATCCCACCTTCCTCGTCAAAATCCGGAATTACTAACCCATCGGGCACCATGATGCGAATGTCATCGCCCGTCTCCGGGTCGCGCACTACTCCAGCCATGAAAGTGTAGCGAGAGCGAGAGCGCGGTATGTAACTCTTGACCGTACTCCGCATGTACTGGCGCAGGTAGATACGCTGCAAGGACGTGAGACTCGGCACTACCCAGTAGTAATGGATCGCAAAGCCGCTCGGTCCAGAGAGAAGAAACATCAACATGGCAAAGAGTCTGACACGTTGAAAGGTATTGCGGGCGCGGGTGTGTCCTTCTTCGGTAAGAAATCGTAATTTGGTCTTCAAGGCGTAGTTCTCCCTTCCCCTCGAAAGAGGCTTTGGTCCAAGTCTTCAGTTGTTATGACACGCGGGGTAGGAAGGGGGCGGAACCTAAAGCTCCCCCGCGTGGTCTATGACGGAGTCATTGCTGGGGAGATCAACGTTTCCAGTCTCTATTACTACTAGACGGGAGATCGCAGTCGATCTTCCAGCGACGCACAGAATAATTTGGTCCAACGTGCGCAATCTTAATCAGGTAAGACTTTTCGTCGGACTCCGCTCAATCTGATCATTTTCAAATAGCGTTAACGGCTCCGCGTATCCGCGAGCCTTAACATGTAACTACGCGGGCGGTAGGAGCATGACCTGTGCCACACATGTGCGTACATCCTTTGCTGTGCGCTGTGGCTTTCATCAAAAAACTGAGATCACTCCTGTGTTTGAGTGCATGCGAACCGTTGTGGAGTAAGAATGCCGGCGTTTGAAACTGGTAAGGGATTCTCAGGAAAGTTCAGCTTTTGCTTAGGAAATCTGTTGTAAGTTACACACACGTGTTGTGTGCTACATACAGTTTTGATGTCCGATTTACGACGTCTGTATTCACTCTGATCCGATAGCCAGTCAGCTTAAATTTTTTTTGCCTCTGAGCGGACGGCTTGAACTTGGCCCAGGCCACGGCCTCAAAAGTGCCCTGATTTCTGGGCAGTCGGTGCCACAAATCCCGGCACTCACTTCCGACGCGACAGCAACTCCTGCACGATGTCATCGGACCTTTGATCGGCCTGCGTCGTTAGTTTGGTCCAGGCAGCGGCCTCGGCTGCATTGCGACTGAATAGCAGCTTGAACCCGTGCCCGATCAGAAAGCGAAGAATGGCAAGTTCGGTATAGATGAGAGGTCCGGTTTTCCCAAAGAGCAAGCCATCACGAGCTGTTGTAACAGTAAGCTTCCGGCACCAGTTGTTCGGCTCATCACCAGCAGCAACGGCTGCTTTTTCAATCTCTCGGTATTCCTCATCTGTGAGTCTGAAACTAACTGATCTGGTCCGCTTTGCTTCACTCATTTCTCGTTTTCCTTTCGCGTGCACAGTGTGCACACCCCGCGTGCGGCATTGTGGCAATGTATACGTGTAAATCACTGCAATAGTTGGACCAAGCCGATGTATACACGCTCCGTAAACGCCGCAGCCACGCGAGCGGGGGTGATGTGTCTCATTTATTCAGGTGCGAAGCACCTTCTGTTTTCTCCAGTTATAAGCCACTTGTGTATTTGAGATTCTTCGTTGTCGAGTGAAATCCGGAAGGGTGTCACAACCTGTCACACTTCGTTACAATTGTGACGCGTGAGTCCCTGATGCTATCAATTAAACGTCGGTAATTGTGAATATCTACCGATGTTTAATTGATGAAGAAAATCGCGAAACAACTTCCGTCCATGTAGGATTGACGGGCACAAAGTCACCATTCTGAGTCGCAAACCTACGACAGAAAGCTCTCCGTCAGACTCTGGCGAGTTGACAGGGCAAACTTGAAAAGTCGGATCGGGGCCACCTAAACTCCAAGGAGTTTAATGACTCAAGAGCCAGGAATTCTAGTAACTCATGGGC
>JBKPPU010000198.1:0-5053 GCA_046733695.1 Acidobacteriota bacterium | reverse complement strand
ACTCTGACTAAGTCTCAAGATTTCACCAAACTGCGCGATCAGGTTAAAGAGATCGCCAACCGACTGGAAGAGAAGAGAACTATTCCGATGGTCAACGATCAACTGGACCTGATTCTCGATCTTCAGCAGGACGAGTATTGGGCTGACATCACACTGGCGATGCTTGAAGACGTACGGAATCGTCTGCGTGATCTAGTGAAGTTTATTGACAAAAAACAGCGGAAGTTGATCTACACGGACTTTGAAGATCAGTTGGGCGACATCGTAGTAGGAGGCTATAGCGCGCCCGTCTCAGCGGTGAATATCGGTCAATACAGAAAGAAAGTCTTGAGTTTCCTGAAGGAACACCAATCTCATATTGCTTTGCAAAAGTTAAAGCGGAATGTGCCGATTACGGCAACAGACATCACAGAACTCGAGCGCATTCTTTTTGAGTCAGGCGATGTGGGAACCAAAGAAGAGTTCGAACAGGCATACGGGAAACAAGAACAGCTTGGAGTATTTATTCGAAAGCTAATCGGGTTGGATAGGCAAGCAGCCAAACGAGCATTTCGTGAATATTTGGACCAGAAGCCTCTCACCGCAAATCAGATCCGATTTATCGATTTAGTTATTGAGTATCTGACCAAAAACGGCGTGATGGACCCGGCACTATTATACGAGGCGCCGTTCACCGATTACAGCAGTAAAGGTCTGGATGGTGTCTTCCCGGATTCAGAAGCGCAGGAAATTGTCTCGATTTTGAATTCCATTCACCAAACCGCCGTTGCTTAACTGAATCACGCGGAACTCTCGCAACACAAACACCGAAGCCGGCGTTTGATACCGAAACTTCGATCTCACGAGGCAAATAAATGAAAGCTACTGAAGCAAGGTTACTGGATTTCCTCAAAAAAGCCCCTCAGTTTGTAATCCCGATTTATCAGCGAACCTACTCATGGACGGAACGGGAATGTCGCCAATTATGGGATGACATTGTCAGAACCGGCGCTAGAGATGATGTGTCCGCTCATTTCATCGGATCGATTGTTTATATCGAAAAAGGCCTTTACCAGGTCATCACGCAGTCACCCCTGCTTGTTATAGATGGCCAACAGCGCCTGACCACCGTCACGCTGTTGATTGCAGCATTGGCGAAAGCGCTCGGTGATCAGGAACCGATGGAAGACTTTTCTGCAGCCAAACTCCGTGGCTATTACCTCTCCAATCCTCTTGAGAGTGGTGATCGTAGATACAAGCTGTTGCTGTCGCAAACGGACAAAGATTCTCTAATTTCCATTGTCAGCGAATCCCCACAACCTAAAGAACCGTCGTTGCGTGTAACACAGAATTTTAAGTTATTCGAACAGTTGATTGCAGATCGGAAGGGAGACCTTATTGAGATCTGCAAAGGTTTAGCGAAACTGGTTGTTGTTGATATTGCGCTAAATCGCGATCAGGATAACCCGCAACTGATATTTGAGAGCATGAACTCCACTGGGCGCGAACTGAGCCAGGCCGATCTCATTCGCAACTTCATTCTTATGGGTCTGGAGCCTGAATTACAAACACGACTCTATCAACACTATTGGCGACCAATGGAATTGGATTTTGGTCAAGAGGCTTACGGCACTCACTTCGACGCGTTTATGCGTCATTACCTCACGGTCAAGACCGGCGAGATCCCGAACGTTAGTGAGGTCTACGAGGCGTTCAAGGCCTATGCCCGCCGACCTGATATCGCTGCTGACGGCGTGGAGTCGTTAGTTAAAGATTTGCGCGACTTCGCGAGTTATTTCTGTGCAATGGCGCTTGACCACGAGACTGAACAGGAACTGAAGGTCGCAGTTTCAGATCTTCGAGAACTCAGGGTAGAAGTCGCTTATCCATTTCTGCTCGAATTGTATCGTGACTATGCAAACGGCGAGCTATCGAAAAATAATTTTGTTGAAGCGATCAGACTCGTAGAGGCATATGTTTTCCGGCGCGGGATTTGTTCGATTCCCACAAACTCGATGAACAAGACTTTCGCTACCTTTGGCCGTGCGCTAAAGAAGGATCGCTACCTGGAGAGCATCAAGGCACACTTTCTGCTATTACCTTCGTATCGACGGTTCCCGACGGATGAAGAGTTTCGTCGTGACCTTCATACCCGCGACTTATACAATTTCCGAAGCCGCAGCTATTGGCTGCGCCGACTTGAGAACCACAATCGAAAAGAATTGGTGCCGGTCAACGAATACACTATCGAACATATCCTTCCCCAAAATCAAAATCTTTCGGAATCCTGGAAGACAGCGCTTGGACCAGATTGGGAAAATGTTCGGGCCACTTGGCTACATACCCTCGGGAATTTGACTCTGACAGCTTACAACTCTGAATACAGCGACCACACATTTCAAGAGAAACGTGATCACCCAATGGGGTTCAAAATGAGTCCGTTGAAGTTGAATCAAGGTCTAGGCCAGCTCGATTACTGGAATGCGGACACCATTCAACAGCGAGCAGACAAGCTAGCTGAAGAAGCCTTGCACGTGTGGTCTGGTCCAAAATTGGCAGCTGAGATTCTGTCGACATATCGCTCTGCTGTTGATTCCGTTACAAGCTATTCAATCAATGATCACCCCTATCTCTTAGCTGCAAAAACTGGCCAGTTGTTCCAGGCACTCACCAAAGAAGTAATGTCTCTGGACCCCTGTGTCACTCAAGAATTCCTCAAGCTCTACGTAGCATTCAAGGCGGAAACAAATTTCATGGATGTTGTTCCGCAAGCCAAGCGGTTACTGCTGATGCTTAACATGTCGTTCGCTGAACTTGATGACCCAAAGAAGATGGCGCGGGACGTGACCAATTTAGGCCGATGGGGAAATGGCGATGTCGAAGTTCCTTTTGAATCGATCGATGAGTTGCCGTATGTGGTTGGACTAGTCAGGCAATCGCTAGAAAAGCAATTAGGAAATGGGGAAGGAGCCTAGAGTTGTGGCTAATTATTTATTGTATTGGAAGGATTATTGGAAGGATGTTACGAATCATCCAACTGACATTAATTTCAATTGGTACACAGCTAGAAAAGCATTTTTCAATCGAGTTCGTGCGAACGATAATCTCTGGTTGGTATCCTCGGTTCGGAAACCTCAGCCGGCTAAGTGGGCATTGGTAGCACGAGTTCTCGTTCAGCGAAAGCGAGAGATTCCAAGTTTAGAACGGCCATTCAGGATCATTGGTAATCCTAGCACGAGTCAACGATTTGACTATCGAGTTCAGTCCGATTTGACTTCGACTCTCAGAAATCTGGACTTCGCGAGCGGCATAAGGATTAAGGCTCGCGGTCGAGCGATAGGAAAAGCGCTTCAGTCCATTCGCCGGTTAACTGATCGCGATGTAGTCTTGCTCAGTGAGCATACTCAACCGGCCCTATCAACATTAGAGAATTCTTTGGAGGATGCTATAAAAAAAGGGGGCGCTGGTTTTGGCGACCCTGAGACGAATCGAAAAGTAGAACGAGCTGCGATTTCGCATGTTGAGAGTCGTTATTGCTCTGCCGGATGGATAGTTAAATCCCGAGAAAAAGATCACGTGGGGTACGACCTTCTTTGTACGAAGGGAAATAAAGAGCTTTACCTCGAGGTCAAGGGAATTCGACAAACCACGCAGTCATTCATCATTACAAAAAAGGAAAAAGAGACAGCCAAAGATCCAAGATTCAAGCTCTGTATAGTGACCTCTGCATTGACGAATCCCGAATTGATCGAATACACGGGATCTCAATTCCTGCAACAGTTTGATTTCACCGCATTGGTTTTCAGGTCCGATTTACGTAAAGCGAAATGACGCTGATTTCCTTGTGTGAATGAAGTCAGACTAGGGGATATTGCTGCGCCGAACCGTGATCTCAAACTTTAGCGGGCCGATCGTGAAAACGGATTTGGCGCTACCCAAAAGCTGATTTTCAGCATTCCCTAAACTCCCACACGAGCACTCCCTTCTTGTAGCCACGCCAACTGAAATTAATTCAGCAAGTCCGAGCCACAACGCCAGTTCGCGTGCCTCTTTTCCGCTCGTAAGAATGGGGTTAGCCAGCGTCGAACCGTCACTCCGGAAGTTGTCATCCAAGCAACTCCTTAAGTGGTTCAATGACGTCTAAAACCTGTGGAATTAATTCAGATTCGGGACTCCGCTCGCAGGGCGTGAAATCGCAACGAGGTGCTTTGCACCTGGTTTTATTTGACACGTCACCCCTTCAGGTGCACACGCACGCAAACATTTTGCATGCGTATGTAGACAGTGGCATTGACAGAACTTAAGAGGATCTGCATGCACGTGCAAGCAATTTGTTTGCACCTGCTGGCACGAGACTTGTAACGCCGACAGCAGAAATCAAAGCTGAAGGCAGGTCATGATGCGACCCGAAAAAGAAAGAACAATCTCCTTTCGGATTACCGAAGAAGAGTGGCGCGACATCGAAAAAAGAGCGGCAACAGTACGAGAAAGTCCGCACCAGTGGGCTCGCTCAGCGATGTTGGAAAAGCTCCACGGCAACGATGAATTGACGAGCGGCGACCGCTTTTTGTTCCATCATATAGTGCGCGCGCAGTACCTCTTAACCTACGGATTTCAAATGCTCGCCGACGACCGTTTGACGACCGAAGACTGGAATAAGTTGTGCGTCAATGCGAAGCCCAAAGTGTCCGAACTGGCAGAAAATGCACTTGCGAGATATGCCGAAAGAAGTGCTCGGAGACCGTGAAATGCTGACCCATTGAAGCCGTTAATACGGCAAGGGAATAGCCTGTTAGGGCGAGCAAAGGGACTTTATTGAAGAGAGAAACGAACCGCCTTTCGGAATCCACGTCCGGTGTGTTTCAGGTTCACTGATCGTCTCGGTTCGGGTCGTCTCAGTGATGACATTTCCTGAATCTATCAAGGGAAAATCGCCCCTATCGATGGCTGGAACGCCTCGTCCAAGCGGACCGTTGACGCATCGTCATCGAGTCTTTTCCATGTCGAGATGAGAACAACTTTGAGGCGGTATAATTGAAACAATGACGTTGCTATGGTGATGGTTATTGCGGAA
>JBKPPU010000197.1:0-14854 GCA_046733695.1 Acidobacteriota bacterium | reverse complement strand
CTTGCGTGATAATCAGGGTAGACCAGTTGCGGCCGCGTTCAAGGAACCACCTGCAGAAGCCACGAATGGTCGGACAGGCGAAGCGGACAGTTGAAAGATGCCACGACCATCAAAAGCTTCTCTCAGTAGCTCACTGGAGCTCGACAGTCTTTTGGCAGGCAGTCGAGCGCTCGTGGAAGTCGAGCTCAACGAGCTGCTGCCGTCCTCGGCGGCTGCTCCGGAAAAGATTCATCAGGCGATTCGCTGGAGCGTGTTTGCCGGAGGAAAGCGTTTTCGACCCGCGCTGCTACTCGCAGTCGGCCAGGCCTTTGACGCGCCATTTGAGGCTTTAATCGGAACTGCATGCGCGTTTGAGATGATCCACACCTACTCGTTGATCCACGACGATCTCCCGGCGATGGACAACGACGACTTGCGACGTGGTAGACCAACATGCCACGTGCGTTTTGACGAAGCGACCGCGATTCTCGCCGGCGATGCGCTGCAGACCCTCGCCTTCAAAACCATTGCTGAAGATGATTGCATCAATCCTGAAACGCGAATCTACGTCATCTCAGAGCTCGGGCGCGCCGCCGCAACGCCGCACGGTATGGTTGCAGGGCAGGCGCTCGACATGGAGGGAGAGACACGGCAGGTAAATGGCGCGCAACTGGAGGAAATACACCGGCTCAAAACCGGCGCGTTGATCGTCGCAGCCGCACGGTGCGGAGCAATCATCGGAAAGGCCAGTGATGAGGAGCTCGAAGCAATAACAAGTTATGGAGCACATCTCGGACTGCTGTTTCAGATCATGGACGACTTTCTCGACGTGACCGCCACAGCTGAAGATCTCGGCAAAACGCCCGGCAAAGATGCTCGTTCAAACAAAGCGACGTATCCGGCGCTCCATGGGCTGGAGGAAACCAAGGCGGCCGCAGTGCAGGCCCACCGCGACGCCATCGCCGCCCTCGATCAAATCAATCGGCCAACCGAAACGTTGCGGCGCATAGCTGATTTCATTCTGCACCGCAATCGCTGAGACGACTTTAGCCGCGGATTTTGCGGATGAAATCCGGATTTATTTCCGCGTCATCTGCGTTACTCGTACGCCAGCGCTTCACGCACCGTCGTTCGTGATGCCTTCCATGCCGGCAAGAAACTCGCCAACCCGCTCAACCCAATCGAAACCAACAACCAAATCACCAACCCGAGCGGCTCGAATGTAAAGTCCAACCCACTCCGAAACATCACTTGCACCAGCAAATCACCGATCGCTTTGCTGATGGGCCACGCCAGTAGAGCCGCGAGTGTCCAGCTCAGCAGACCGATAACAACCCCTTCAGCCACGATCATCAACCAAACAAGTCGCGGCGTCGCACCAAGCGCTCGCATGATTCCCATTTCGCGTCGTCGCTCTAGAACGTTCAAGCTCATTGTCGTCATCAATCCCAGACCACCGACGCCGCCAACAATCGCCGACGTCACGATCAGAAACACATAGATCATCAGCATATGCTGATCGAAACCGAAACGGCTTTCACTCTTTGTGGAACTGGCACGTGCTCGTACACCTTGTTGCTCCAGGTTTCGATCCAGCTCGGCCCTCAACGCACTGATCGACTCAGGATCGCTGTCGTCGAGCGCTAGTCGTAGACTGTTCACCATTCCAGTCAGCGGAATGTATCCAACTGGCGAGGGACTGAATGCCTCACGCGCAACTCCGACTATGCGCCACGCTTTCTCCTCCGAGCCGATTCTCAACGTCACCGACTCGCCAACCCGCATCTTCGGATCCCGCCCTGCGAGCGCTGTGTTAATGACGAGCGCGTCAGTATCCCCGGCCGTCAGCTTTCTCCCCTCGATGATGTCGAACCCCAGGAGCTGTGTCTCAGGCGGCAATGCGACGATTCCGAGACGATAATCTCGATACAAACCTTCCGTCGTAAACCAGCCTTCAGCACGGGTTACGCCCGGTGTCTTGCTGACTGCCTTTTGGATCTTTTGGAACTCGTACGGATTTGAAAATGAGACCGTTAGATCAAACTTTCGCAGGTCGAACATGTGGTCGAGCGTATTAATCATCGACGACCGCACATTCAAAGCAGCCATAAAGAACAGACCACCCGCAGTCAACGTCAAGAGCGTTAACACGAGCCGCGCTCGGCGTCGGAAACTGTTGCGAATCGCCAAAGCAATCAAACTAAAAGTGCCGCCGATTCGCGCTACCGCGCGATCGAATACGCTTGCACCGAAGTTTGTTTGCGAAAGTCCGAAATCTGAGAGTGCTACTCGTACGGGCGTTGCCGTCCCACGCCAAATCGGATACGCCGCTGCAATCAGCGGCGCTGCAATTCCGATTAAAGCCACGAGCAGGTAAACCCAGAACGGCACTGCAAAACTGTTGATGTCAAAATTGAGAAACACAGCCATGGAGCGGCACAGCGCGCGGCTGCCAATGATTCCCAGCGGCACCGAGACGATCAGAGCAGCAATGCCGAGGAAAAGCGCCTGCACGAAATAGATCTGCATGATTTGCCAATGCGTTCCGCCAATCGCCTTCATCACACCGATCTGGCGCACCTGCGACGCCATCATTGCCGTGAGCAGGTTGATGACAAGAATGCCGCTCAGCACGAGGACAAACAGCCCGAAGCTCGACATCGCCAGCAGCATGATGCCGGTCAAATCTGAATGCGGATGCTTGCCGGGTCGAGGAATCTCGACACGCAGCACATCGTGGCCACGGCTCTTAATCAAAGTCTCGACATCAGCAACAACGTGTTTGATATGCGCTTCATCGAATCTGTTTTGCGCGACCAGAAGATTTATCTGATTGAGCCGCGGCTCTTCGCCGAGTTGTACGAGCGTGGCGAGATTGATGTACCCATACACGATGTTTTCCATGCGCGCCTGGGCCTGGCCCACGTCGTGAACACGACCGCTGATCACCAGCGGCTGCTCGACGCCGTTTGCAGTCTTCACGATTACGGCATCGCCAATGTTCGCCTTCGCAACCTGAAACGCATCACGCTCGATCAGGATCTCGCCTGTTGCGGGTGGCCATGCGCCACTTTCCGGCACGAGCTTGCTGATGCGAATGTTGCCGTAGTCGTGGACCACAAACAAAATGAGGTTACGCCACTGGGCCGGACCAGCCTTGATCTGTCCACTGATTGTTCGGCGCGGCTCTGCATCGCTGACTTCGCGATTTTCGAGAATGGCCTTGATGAGATCGTCGTCCGCCGAGTCAACACGCAGCACTGCCGAGGCCGGATTCGTCGCAAGATATCCCTGGTCCAACTCACGCGTAAGGATTGCGTAAGACGAAAGGATGGCTGCGAACGCAGAGATGCCGAGCGCAATCGCAAGCACCACGAGCGCCGTGCGCGCGCGTTCCTGCCAGAAGTCACGAAAAGCTTTGCGCCAGATTGTGTTCATTGGTGAAGGAGTGTGCCGTCAGAGATTTCGATCCTGCGATCGATCACGCGCGCGATGTCTGCTTCGTGCGTGGCGATCACTACCGTGGTGCCCTGGTTTGCCATGCCGCGAAACAGATCCAGAATCTCGGTTGCTGTAACAGAATCAAGATTGCCTGTTGGTTCGTCTGCAAGGACGAGGGGTGGCTCGTTTGCGAGGGCGCGCGCGATTGCAACGCGTTGCTGTTCGCCGCCTGAAAGAGTCGCCGGTAGCTTATCAGCATGAAGGCCCACGCCGACACGTTCGAGCAACGCAACCGCGCGTATACGGCGCTCGCGCAAAGGGACGCTCTTGGAGAAGTCCATCGGCAGTATGACGTTTTCGGCAGCAGTGAGCGTCGGTAGTAGTTGAAAGAACTGAAAGACAAAGCCGACATTCCGCCCGCGCCATGCGGCGAGTCTGTTTTCCGACAGACTCTGAATCTCGGTGCCCGCAACCGCGACCGAACCGGCAGACGGACGATCGATGCCGGCGACGAGGTTTAGCAAGGTCGATTTGCCGCTGCCTGATTTGCCGACGATGCCGACAAACTGGCTGGGCTCGATGTCGAGATTGATATCTTTCAGCGCGGCAAACTTTCCCGCCGGTGTTTCGTAAGTTTTGTTTACCTGGTGTAAAGAGATCATAGGTCGTCCTGTGTAATCTGTGGATGGCATTTCTGTCCAGCGTTAAGATGGGGCGAGCAGTTGTTATCGAACAAAGAGGTCACGAATGTCCAAGAACCAGCACTTACCTCTTGCCGGATCCGATAAGAAGACCGATGCTCGCGTGCGACGCACACGCGATGCCCTGGGCGACGCGTTGGTTGCGTTGATGCAGGAGAAGCCGTTCGACACGATCACAGTCCAGGAGGTGCTGGACCGGGCACAGGTCAGTCGCTCGACCTTCTACTCGCACTACAGCGACAAGGACGACCTACTGATGAGCGACGCGGAGGAATTTTTTGAATCCATTTCGATGGCGCTCTCGGCTCATGGTGACAAGTCGGATCGAGTCTTTCCGGTGCAGGAGTTCTTCACGCACCTCTCCGACGTTCAACCCTTCTTCAAGGCTTTAGTCAAATCAGGTAAGTATCAGGAAAACATGGAGCTGGCTCGAGGCCACTTTGCGCGTGGGATTGAGCGTCGACTCTCGGAACTGCCACGTAGCAAGTCAATTCCTCCAAACCAACTTCCCGCAATAGCATTCACTCATGCCGGGGCTTTGCTCTCGCTGCTGACCTGGTGGCTCGATCGCGGCATGCGTGAATCGCCTGCCGAGATGGACGAACTCTTCCACCGCATGATCTGGAACGGTGTTTCGCCACAAAAAGGCACATAAAGCACATAAATAGAGACAAAACGAACGTTCGTGCTATATACTCACCGGCACTGTGACGAGTGTTGAGGTAAAAGGGCGGAAGGCGCAAGGTGAACGGACCCGCAAGGCGATTCTTGAGACGGCCGTTCATATCGCGTCCGCCGAGGGTCTCGAGGGTCTAACCATCGGCCGGCTCGCTCTGGAGCTTTCTATGAGCAAGAGCGGCCTGTTCGCGCACTTTGGCTCGAAGGAAGAGCTGCAGGTCGCAACCGTTGAAGCGGCGAGAGAGATCTTTATTCGCGAAGTCATCAAACCCGCCTTTGAAGCCACCCAGGGACTGCTGCGACTGTGGAAGCTCTGCGATATCTGGCTGGCTTATGTCCAGAGCGGCGTCTTTCGTGGCGGCTGCTTCTTTGCCGCCGCGGCCTCGGAGTTTGATAGCCGGCCCGGCCCCGTTCGCGATCGCATCGCCGAAATCATGAAGGAGTGGCTTGCAGTGTTGCGTAACGCAATCGTCGAGGCACAGACCGCCGGTCATCTCAATCATGAGATCGACGCCACCCAACTCGCTTTCGAATTCAACTCTCTTGAACTGGGCGCCAACTGGGCGTTCCAGCTTTACGGCGACACGAGCGCATTCAAACGCGCCCGCGAGGCGATTCTTGAACGCTTAAACAAATACACCACCGCGGCCGGTGGTCCACTTCTGACTCATGAATGACGTCAACACAAAAACGGCGCCGGCCGTTGTGCGTAAACGTAAAGCCGCCTGGGACGGCCTCCGGCTGGAACACTGCGAGCTTCGACCCGGCGAACTGCCGGCGCACAGTCATCACGAACACGTTGTTCTACTTTCATTAACCGATGGTTGTAAGGGTGAGCTGATTACGTCGAGCGGCATCGGAATGCGTGGCACGCAGACGCGTGGGAACGTCTGCGTGCTGCCTTCCGGACTCAAACATCAGGCGGCACTCGAAGGCAAGTCTGAGCATCTTGCGCTTTACGTCGATCCACGTTTGATTGCGAGGGCAGCTTCGGAAGCGGAGCTTTCCGGTAACGTTGAAATCCTTGAGCGATACACGCGACGCGACAACGTTATCAGCAGTGTCGGGATGGCGTTGCTCGGTGAGCTTGAATCGGAAGGTTTGAGTGGGCGGTTGTATGCGGAGTCGTTGGGAAATGTGCTCGCGGTCCACCTGCTCCGGTATTACTCGGTTTCGACGACTCAGCCGCTAACTTTCACCGGCGGACTATCGGCGAAGAGACTTCGCGAAGTGACGGAGTTTATTTCCGAGAACTACAACAGGGATTTAAAACTGGCCGAGTTGGCTCAGGTCGCGGGGATGAGTAGTTTTCATTTCGCGCGTGAGTTTAAGCGAACCACCGGGACCACGCCGCACCAGTACCTGATCAAGTTTCGTGTGGAACGTGCGAAGACATTGCTCGTGAAGGATAACTTGCCGTTGATTGAGGTTGGTTTACAGACGGGGTTCAGTCATCAGAGTCATTTCACGCGGCTGTTTCGGCGAGTAACCGGAATAACACCCAATGCGTACCGTCTCGCGAGGCATGCTTAGACAGGATGGACAAGATTAAGACAGGATTAACAGGATGCATCTTGTAAATCGTGAAAACATCCTGTTAATCCTGTCCAAATAACTCTCCAGCAAGAACAGGCCAAGCAAGCAAGAACCTGAAAGACCACTAGACCATCTCTACTTCACAATGCACCTCAATCTGGAACTATCCACGGAGGTGCATTTTGAACATCAGGATCCTGCTTTTCATAGTGATCTCTTTCACGCCGTCAGTTATCAACGCCCAATCATCAGCATTCAAGCGTGGTCAGGCCCTTGTGGCCCAGGAGAGCTACCAGGCTGCTATCGCCGAATATAACAAGGTCTCGCCTGGCGAGGGCGAATGGTACGCACGCGCGATTTACAACATCGGCGTTTGTCATTACGAGCTGTGGCAAACCGAAGAGGCGGTTACTTCCTACAAACGCGCCATCGAGCTGAAGCAGGGAAACTACCCACGAGCATCTTTTGCACTCGGCGTCGCACTCGACGAACAGGGAAGGTCAACTGAAGCACGTGCGGCTTATGAACAGGCGTCAAGTAGACAGTTTGGACCAGCGACTTACCGGTTGGGATTACTCGAAGCACAAGCCGGTGAGTTTGAGAAAGCCGCAGCACTCTTCAAAGCGGCGGCATCCCATCCAGGCAAGCACGTGCCGGCCAGTTACAACAACCACGGCGTGATGCTCGCGCAACTGGGTTTCTTGAAAGAGGCAGAAAAGGAATTTGATAATGCTCTCAAAGCATCTAACGGCAGTCTTTCAGAGGCCGCTCACAATCTGAACCTCTGTCGCTCACTTACAGCCGGCCTATTTAGTTCGGGGTGGCTTTATTCGCGTCTTCGCCTTTCTTCTTGACGTATACGTCGCCACGAAGGGCCATGTTCGACTTCTCCGCGAGCGTGGCCAGCACTGACTCGAGCAGTTCCTTGTCCTCGAGCTTAAAGCTCGTGATGCCGGTGACTTTCGAATCCGGATCGCTGTACTGCAACGTCAGATAACGAACCTTGGTCTTAATAAAGTGCGCCGGCAGTGAGTAGATGCTCGGCACATTACTGGCTACGGTCGCTGCTGCTGGCTGAACTTTTTTCGTGTCGGCAAAAGCCTGTGTGATCGCCTCGTAAGGTATCGAGATCTCCTTCGGCGTCTTCTTGTCTTTGAAGAACAGGCGATTGTTAACGTCGTCAAACGTCAACGTGCCTTCCATGGTCTTATTGTAGCCAAAAACTCCGCCCTCATACTTTGCCTTCACCGTCTTGGGAGCCGGTTTGACCGGTGTGGCTTTCGCCACCGGTTGAGGCTGCGGATCCATGGAGCGTGGACGCTGCGCGTATGCGCCCGTAAACAACGCTCCAACCAGGAGCAGAGCGGAAATGATTTTCATGACGATCTCCTTGTTGCCAACAAACTCAATCGAATTGACTGTATACGCTTACCCACGCCGGTACATGATACAGAATCCACCAGAACCACACCTGAATGCCCAGCACCCCAAGACCAACTATCGCGCTTACATAATAAATGCTGGTTGAGTCGCTCACCTGCGGTGAACGATGGGATCTAACTATGCCAACTGCACCGAGCACCACGGCCGCCGGGCAGAACAGGATGCCGAGATAAGGCACCAAAGAAAAAGTCGCAAAAGCTCTGGCTGTGCCGGCTAAGCCTGTCATTCACACTCTTCTCTTGTGCTTTTGTGCCTTTTTGTGGCTACTTCGCGAACGGCTTCACGCGTTCGATCGCTTCCTTGAAATCAGGATCGTTGGGAGCTAACGTCAGCCCTTTCTGATACGCACCCATTGCCTTCGCGTATTGCTTCGTCACTTCATATGCGTAACCGAGCTCGCGATAGACATTCACATCTTCGGGGGTTTTCTTTGCGGCAGTCTCGAGGGCCGCAATCGCTTTCGGGAAATTCGTCGCACGGGAGTGGGCCACGCCCAGTAAGTAGAACGTGACACCCGTCGCATCCGGCGCCGCAGTGGCACGCTCGAGTGCACTCGCGGCGCGCGCATATTGCTTGGAACCGATCAGAGCCTGCCCGAAGAGCGTCACTGCTTCGGGATCAGTTCGCAGTTTTATCAGGCCTTCTCCCGCCCGCACGGCGCTCAGATAATCCGCATCAGCTTTCGCCTGATCGGTACTGGACGCAGCACGACGCAGATAAGCGGAAGTCAGAAGCGTCCACGCGCCCACCATTCGAGCGTCATTGACAGTGACTCGATTCAAGCTCGCAATCGCGCCGTCGAGGTCGCCTTTGCCGAGCGCGATCTGTGCGAGATAGAACAGCGACAACGAATCCTTGGGATTGAGCTTGATGACCTGGTTGAAACTCTTCTCCGCGTCGGCGGTTTTCCCAGTCTTGTACTCCGCGATTCCGCGGTAGTAAATCATCATCGCGTCGGGCTTGCTCGGTTCGCGATTGATCGCCGCGGTCAAAAGTGGCAAGGCTTCCTGATACTTCTCAGCCAGCACGTAAGCTTGTCCGAGCGCGCTCTCCGTGTTTGGATCGTCCTGCTTCGCTTTACGTTGGAGATCAACCGCTTTCTCCAGATCGTTCACCGCTTCCGTGTACTGCTTCAGATTCAACTCCGCAAACCCGGCAATTTTCCATGCCTCCGGATCATTGGGATGCGACTGGGTCAGTTCTTTTGCTTCTTTTGCTGCGGCCGCAAACTGTTTTGTTTCGAGCATCAGGTAGGCGTGCTTCGTGTCAGCGGGAGCTACGGTGTTCGCGACTGGCTTAACCGGTCTTACATCGAGCAAAGAATCACTGGAACTGGTTCGCCGGGCGGTTGGAGACGGTGTCGGCTCGGGCCGCAAAAGAGGATCGTCCGCCGGAGTCCTGGTCGTAGTCTGCGTAGTAGGCTGCTTGTTAGTGCGTCGCGGCCGGGTTGTTTGGGCCTGGATCGCTGCCACTGCCAGCAGGAAGATTGCGCCGACACTAATAAAACGTTGAACAAGCGTAGGTCTACACATAATGCCCATGATTGTAGCGGGAGAGGGATTAGGTTGAAAGCTCAGACTACTGATCAAACCCTTCGGATGCGACGGTGGGGATTTAAGTTGTGTGCCGCGGATTTTCGCGGATTAACGCGGATCTGGTCTGATCCGCGTTAATCCGCGTTCATCTGCGGCTTAAAAGTTCAGTTTTACGCCAAACTGGAACTGCCGCGGGTCGAAGGTTGCGGTGGGGCGACTGTAGTAGCGGCCGTTGGTTGCCCGCTCGTTGAACAACCGGACATCGTCGATGAAGGGCGACGCCGCGGCCTCATTGAACCGGTTAAAGAGATTGAAGCCTTCAGCGATCAGGTCCAACTTGACGCGCTCGCCGAACGGAACCGTCTTCGTCAAACGCATGTCCAGAGACATGAAACGATGCGTCAGACCGAAATTGCGACCGAGACTGCCGCTGGTAAATTGACCGCTGGTAATCAAAGGCGCACAACCCGCCGTGCCCGCCACGCAGAGTGTTCCGTCAGCCAGCACCGTAGGTCGATCCGTCTGATTCGACTGGTCGTTGTTCGTATCCTGGTTGCTGAGGATATTGAACGGGCGTCCAGACGAGATTTCAAAAAGCGGAGCGAGCGTAAAGTTTGACAGCGCCCGGCGCCAGCCGCCTTCTTTAACCCACGCGCCCGGCGTAGAGATCAGGCCACTGAATACAAAACGGTGGCGCTGGTCGAACAGCGAATCCGCGCGCTCGGCGGCGAAGTTTCGATTGTCCTGCGGCAACAAGAGCGTTTGCAGGTCAGACGAATCGTCGATCGAGTGCGACCACGTGTACGAAGCGAGGAACTGGAAGTTATGTGAGAACCGTTTCTTCACGTCCACGTTCAATGCGTTGTAGGTCGAATCACCGTCTGAGGTCTGCGCATTGATCGAGCCGAATGGTGAAACTGTTCCCGGCGTTCGCAACGAACCAACGAGAGCGCCATTCAAGACCGCCGGCGTTACGAGGCCGCCGGAAAGCGCCTGGGCCAGGAAGTAGTTCGGTGCACTCGGCCGGAAGAAGTTTGCAATACCCGCATTGACGATGCGGCTGCCGAGATTCGTAATGGGAGCCGTAATCATTCCCGGCACGATGATGGCGAACGTCTGCCCGGCATTCGGAAACGCAGGCGCGCCCGTTGGTGTTGTAAGCGTGAAGCACTGAAGCGGAATACCAAACGGACACGGTGCACCGGAAGTCGGAATCGAGAACGCGACGGCTTCCGTTGTGTTTGCCGGATTGCGTCCCGCCAGACGGAAGAAGTTTTGAATTTGAAGTTCCGTTCTCGGTGCGTTGATATCGAGCGGGTGTGGCAAGTGATGAGCGCCGACGAAGAGATAACTCCCCGAAATAGTCATGTCCTTCGTTAGCTGACGCTCGATCGTGAAGTTACCCTGGTCCGCGTACGCGTACTCAAAGTCCTTCTGAACGTGAAGGGTGAAGGGGAGTACTGGACCAAAGCCAGGGAAGGTTTGATCGTTGAATCGCTGGCGGCCGAACTGGTATTGCGCGCCTGCCGCTACGCCCGGAGTCACGACGCCCGCGGGACAGATCGGCGTCACTGGTCCACCCGGAGGGCACACCGTCCCCTGGAACACCTGCACAGCGTTGAGCAGCGCGGTTTGCGCCGGGCTACCCGGTGTCAGAATTCCCTGTTGCTGTTGCACTGCGTCGGCGATGTCAGAGTTGAACGCAATCGCGAGTAACGGGTGGTCGTAAAAGAGTCCAAAGCCGGCGCGAATGGAAGTCTTGCCGTCATTCCACGGATCCCACGCGATTGCGAGACGCGGCGCCCAGTTGTTCTTGTCGCGTGGGAATCCCTGTTGAACGCCCATCGCATCCTGCGCTGCGAGTACGTCTGCGGCGGAAAGGTTAATTCCGGAAAGCGGATCGCGCAGGGGCAGCGTCGGTATCTGTTCAGTCTGTTCGTAGTCGTAACGAACGCCATAGTTGAGCGTTATGTTAGGCCGTACTTTCCAGGAATCCTGCGCGAAGAACGCCATCGGCTTGTTGCTGATGCTGCTCACCGGATTTCCGAAACCCTGAATAAAGTTGGACGGAAATCCGAGTCCGTATTGCTGCACAGGCGTGAAGTCGGGCGCTCCGGCGAAGGCCGGATTCAGCGTCGTCGCCGAGAGTCCGCCAAAGTTGAAAAGACCGGCGAAGTTGAGCTCGAAGATCGCTTCGGGTATGCGGACGACGGCGTAGTCGCCGCCAAACTTGAAGTTATGAGTTCCGTAAACAACATTTAGGTTGTCGGTAAACTCATAACGCGTCTCCGAACGTACCACCGGCGAGAAGAGCTCGCGACCGACGAAGGTTGTTCCGGAAATGTTGAAGGCTACTGCGTCTGGGTTCTGCGATTTGAAGGTTGCACGACGCAAGCCGAAATTAAAACGTCCTTCATTGACGATCGTGTTTGAGAGCGTCGAAGTTAAGGTGGCGACGGCTGACCAATCCTTCAACGTCTGAACCCCAGTGCGCGAGAAATCATTCTGGCCGAGTGACTGGTTCTGCGATTCAACCTGAATACCGCTAAGGTTGCTTGGATTGTAGCCAACTCTGAAGTTGAACTGATGGTCCTGGGTGATCTGATGATCCAAACGGAAAGAGTTGAACGTCGTGCGATCCGTTAGCGGAAATACCCTTTGCAGACTGTTCAGTGGTCTGAACGCGATGAAATCTCCAGCAGCGTTCGTTGTACCAGTCGGCACCGGTGCGCCTGAAAGGATGAAGCGTGGTCCAATTGCTCCCGGAAGGATTGGACTGATCGCCGGGCACAAACTTCCGTCGTTTGGAGAAGTCAGTGCATTGCTGCCGGTCAAAGCAGTAGTGCCGCCACTCGAGGCAAAGAACGCATAAGCTCGGGCGCCGCAGATGGCGGTCGCATTTCCAGAAGCAACGAGCGTATTGATGAAGCTCGCCTGTGCCGGAGTGATGTTATTGAACGTGCGCGCAACCGGATTCAATCCGGCAATCACAGGAATGGTCGCAGAGCCGGTTAGACCCTGAGAAACGTTGCTGGTAAAGAAGCCCGACTCATTTCGTCGTCGTTGTTCGAATGCGTAAAAGAAAAACGTTCGCTCGGGGTCTAATGGTCCACCAAAGGTCAATCCATACTGTGCGCGTGTAAACGCCGGATCTTCGATGGGTGCAAACGCATTACGCGCCTGGAAACTGCGATGGCGCAGGAAGCCGAATATGTTTCCGTGAAACTCTCGTGTGCCCGCCTTGGTAACCACGTTCACCACGCCGCCGGAAGAACGCCCAAACTCGGGTGCAAACATGTTGCTGACGACTTGAAACTCCTGCACTGCTTCCTGACTGACGGTCGAACGCGATGCATTCACTGAGTTGTCCGTATTGTCAGCTCCGTCTACCTGCACCAGGTTGGAGCGACCTCGCTGTCCACCGAAATTCAATCCGGTTGTGGGCGCTGGTCCAATTGGACGTCCATTGTCGCGTCCCACTGTCGAAGTGATTAGGGCAAACGACAGATAGTTTCGTTCGTTGATCGGATAATTGTTGATGGCCTGCTGATTGATCGTAGTTGCAACCGCAGTCTTGGAACTCTCGACCGGGTCAGACGTAGCATCGGAAACTGTAACGCTCTCACTGATCGCTCCAGGTTCGAGTTGGACGTCGAAATCTGCGGCTTGTCCGATAGTTACAGTGATCTTTGGCAATACGGCTTTCTTGAAGTTCGCCGCTTCGACCGTTAGCTCGTAGTCGCCGGGTGGCACATTGATGATGCGATAGTACCCTTCGTCGTTAGTGGTGACATTGCGTGTGAAATTCTTGTCCGGGTTACGAACGGTAACGGTGGCGTTGGGCACAACCGCATTCGAGGAGTCTTTGACAGTGCCCTGAATGTCGGCAGCATTTGACTGCGCCTGACCGAAAGCTGCGGGGGCACAAAGAAGCAGGATCATTAACAAGCAGGGGATTTGAAATGATCCGAAAAGCCGGGACTTTAACGATACAAACATCGTCGTTTCTCCTTAGTTGTGTTTCGCGGCTATGGAATTCGCGCGTTCACCAACGACTCTTTTAAAATTAACCTTGCTACCAGTGGATGTGTGTCGGAGATCCGTCTCCGATTTGCTGACGGCCTGCGGGAGCTGATTTTAGCCGCTGTCATGTTGTCCTGGGACAGCAACAGTGACAGAGAGAGCAGCACTGGCCAAGCCTTTTTACTCTAAAAGAAGAAACGTGGCAAGCAGTTTAACCTGCGCGTAAGGGACTGCGGTGGTTCCGGTTGGACGAACGGGTTGCGCGTGCGATTCGATTTCTGAAGCGATTACTGGAACCACAGATCGCGATGCCAACTCCGGCGAGTCGCGGGCTGAAAGCGAGACGTCGCAGCCATCCACAAATCCGCAGACGTGAATCGAATTTTTGTGCGTACTCCGCCGCGTAATTTGCGCAGAGTTCGTGCGTCGCGAATTTGTCTCCCCCGCGAACAATTACATCCGCCGCGAGTTCGCCGCTCTCAAACGCCATCAGCATTCCGCTGCCGGAAAAAGGATCGATAAACGCCGCTGAGTCGCCGATGGCGAGCAAACCGTTGGCAGGGCTGGGCTGTTGTCGACCGAAACGTTCCCAGGAGGCGCTCAGCCATTCCGATTCGGGTTCGGCACGCTCGAGTGTGTAAGCGGCGCGCTGGTTCTTCATCACCATCTCGCGCATTACGAGTTCCGGGTTTGAGGAGTGACGCTTGACCTGTTCCGCGGAAATGATGAAGCAGAGGTTGCTGATGTCGCCTTCGACGCTGCTCAAGCCGCCATAGCCTTCCGGGTAGAAGTAGATCTCGCACGTGTTCGGCGCGACGCGTGTGTTTCTCAGGTGAACCTTGAAGGCGATCAATTTCGGTTTGGTTTTTGGTTCGGCAGTGTGAAGCTTGCGGCTGAGAATGTGGGCGCGACCGGTGGCGTCGATGGTTAGTGGTGCGAAGTATTCTTCGTTTGGTTTTATTCTGACGCCGCACACGTCGTGGTTGTTGAGGATTGGTTCGCTGATGGTTGTGCCTTCGAGTACGGTGACACCGCAGTCACGCGCGCGGTCCAGCAGTACGTGGTCCATGACAGCGCGGCTCAGGCCGAGGGCCGTTGGAGCACCGAACCAGGTACTGGGGATGGCGACGTTATGCCCGCGCGTGGAGTAGAAGATCGTTTCTGTGATCGCTGCGGGCGTGGAGAGTTTTATCGCGTCTGCGACGCCGAGGTTTTCAAAGTGTCGTTGGCATTCGGGTGAAATGAATTCTCCGCACAGTTTTGCGCGTGGGAATTTTTTTTGTTCGACGAGGAGTACGCGAAGACCGTTGCGCGCGAGATGTATCGCAGCGCTCGATCCCGCCGGCCCCGCGCCCGCGATGATCACGTCGAAAGTGTTCGATGTTTCCACGTGCATCGATTCGTTTCCGCTCCGAAAGAGTTCCGCGCCGGGCGGCCACGGAGGGCCGCCCCTACAGTGCGTTCCACCGCGCCAGTGATGATTAGGCCGACTTAGCTCTGCGGAGCGTACTGTAGGGG
>JBKPPU010000196.1:0-3929 GCA_046733695.1 Acidobacteriota bacterium | reverse complement strand
GTCCGTAACCACGGTTGTAATCTCAGGCGCGAGTTCGTAGTCGATCTTCACCTGCGCTTTCTGCGCCATGCGTGTGGCTGCCGCACATGATTCGCGCAGCACTTCCCGCAACGAAAACTCCTGGACAAAAACTTCCGTTTGCCCAGCTTCGAGCCGGGATAGATCGACGAGCTGATTCAAACTCGCCTGGAGTTGAAAACCTGAGTCTTGAACCTTCTGACAAAAACGGCGCTGCGTCTCGGTGAGTTCTTCCTGATCGAGCAGGATTTCGCTGAAGCCGAGTATCGATGTCAAAGGAGTGCGCAACTCATGTGACATCCGCGCCAGAAACAAAGAGCGATAGTGAGACACCCGCCGCAACTCGCGATTCGCTTCCTCGAGTTCAGCCGTGCGCTTCTTCAACTCATCGATCAACCGCTCTTCGCGTTGTTTTAAGTCCGGTTCTGTAATTGCGCTGGCCGCCGCACCGTTCAACGCCCTGTCGACACTTTCGCGTGCACTGTCAGTCATAAAAGATCTCACCTGCTTGAAGTTTCTAACTGCTGGGGGTCAATCAGGGTGTTAATGTGGCAATCACTATAGATTCGCCGCTTATAACCTGTCAAAAATCATGTTGTGCTTTTTGTGCTTTTTTGTTGCTTTATGATTAAGTATTGGCGGGATGAACGGTCAACTCAGCGAGCAGCCGCTTGCGGAACTCATTCGTGAAATCTCATCGAAGTCTCTGAGCGGGAGGTTGCGCCTCGAGCACGAGCGCGTCAAAGTCGTCCTTTATTTCGAAAACGGAAGCTTTCTCTACGCTGCTTCAAACATTCGCACACTTCGTCTCCGCGAATATCTCAGGAAAAGCGAGCTGGTTAGAGATAACGACCTCGCACAGTTCAACGAGCAGGTTTCGGATGCCGACCTGTTGAAAGTTTTGTGTACGAAAAAGCTTCTGTCACCCGCCGCCGCAGAACAGGTACAGACTCGGCAGGTCGTCGATATCTTGCGCCTGGCGCTGTCGTGGACTGAGGGTTCATGGGAGTTCGAATCGCGCTCTCGGCTGGACCAACAGCTCAATTTCAAAATCGATCTTAACTCGTTAATTCTCGAGTCCGCGCGGCGTATTCCGGTCGACTTTGTGACATCGCGCTTTCGGAATCCTGAGGAAGTCATAACGCCACCGGAAGAGCCCCTGGCCAACGAGAACTTACTACCCGCGGAAGGATATCTTCTATCGCGCCTCGACCGCCCCATGCCTTTGCGCGAGTTAAGTGCGATTTGTGGGCTCGGCGAAGATGAAACAAGTCAGCTTGTTTACTCACTTGCGCTTGCCGGTCTTGTCAAACGCGAACACTGGCTGACGGTATTTAGCGGTAAACAACCGACTCGGGTACCTGCTCGGCAGGAAGTTAAACCGCCGCCTCCGCCTGTACCCGAGCCGGAGCCGACGAAAGAAAGTGATCCGCAGAACCTCGAGAGTTTTCTCACCAAAATAAAAAACTCACAAACGCATTACGAGGTGTTGGATGTCGGGCGTGAAGCGTCAGCCTCGGAACTGAAGACAGTTTATTACCAACTCGCACGGCGTTATCATCCCGATCGTTTTCGCAAATCCGATCCGGAGCTGGTTTCGCAGGTGGAGTCGGCATTTGCGCGTATCACACAAGCGTATGACACGCTACGCGACGACAGCCTTCGGTCCAGCTACAACGCAAAACTCGAGGCGCGCAGGAAAGCCGAACAGATAGCGGACGCTGCTGCCAAACCCACAGCACCGGTAACTGAATCGGAACCGGTGGCTCAGAGCGTTGCCGAACCCGTTTTACCCGCGGCTGAGCGAGCTGAAACACAATTCAAAGAGGGACTTGCGGCCCTCGAACTCGGGCAACGAAAAGTGGCGCTCGGCCTCTTCGCCTCTGCCGCCAGCACGGCGCCGAAAGAACCCCGTTACCGTGCGTTTTATGGGCAGATGTTGGCGGGACACGAGCAGACGCGGCGTGCTGCTGAAACTGAATTGCTGGCGGCGATCAAACTCGATCCGGGGAACGCTGAGTATCGAGTCATGCTGGCTGAGTTGTATCGAGATCTTGGTCTGAAGCTGCGTGCGAAAGGCGAGGCAGAGCGCGCTGTTGCGGCCGATCCGAATAATCGCAAAGCTCGTGAGCTGTTGCGGAGTTTGACAAGCCCAGTTTGACAAGTTCGCGACAAAAAGGCACAAAAGTCACAAAAAGAATGGCAGCGGTTCAGACAATTGATCTAATCGATAGCGCGGCGGCTGAGGCTTTTATTCAGCTCGCCACGACGACCGACAAATTCGAGCGCTATGAGAATTCGCATGCGCAGCGCGTTGCCGCGATTGCGGACGAGATCGCGCAACAGTTTCATCTCGCTCGGCACGATCGCGGATCGCTGTATGCTGCGGCTCTGTTGCACGATCTTGGTGAAGTGGCGATGGAGCGCGATTACATCCAGGCCACAGGACCCCTGTCACAGGAGGAGCGGCTTGACCTCGCACGTCATCCAGTGATTGGCGAACGCGAAGCGTCGAGAGTAGGCGCAGATCGGGCGGCGCAACTGCTCGTGCGCTGGCATCATGAATGGTGGAACGGCGCCGGATATCCCGACGCACTTCGTCGCGAAGAAATTCCGCTCGCCGCGCGGATTCTGCGACTCGCGGATTCCTACGCAGCCTTGACTGACGCACGACCATTCAGGCCCGCAATGACTGAAGAAGCTGCACGAGGCGAACTTACCGATCGTGCCGGAATCGAGTTTGATCCGTCAGTGGTGAGCATGTTTCTCTCGCTCGACAGATTTCCCGAACTTGATTCATTTGCAAAGATCGAAACAGACGAGCCGGTGGAGGAGCAGCCGGTTGCTAACAGCGGCCGTGCCTGGGATCTGTTTTCGTCATTTTCGAAGTAGTCGCTGAAGTAGTAATTATGCAATTTCCAAACGGTTGGCTTGCGTTTGAGTTAGGCGTTCTCAGGCGACTGAAGTTCACTTCAGTGGCGTTGCCATTTACCGGTGAGCCCGAGATATGTATTCAGTTGAAGTCGTGGAAAGTTCGCGTCGCAGCGAACGACCCGATGTTGTGGTCCTACACAAAAGCTCTCGCTCTCGTCGAAAACAATACCGAGCAACTCAACGAAGATGATCTCAACATTCTGCTCGACGATGCATATGTTCCTCGCGAAAAGATCTCAAATGCCGCGCTGCTCAAGTGGTTCAATGAGACCGACGCCTGGTGGTTTGACAACCTGCGCTACAACGCGGAACAGCTCGAACCGTTCAAACGCGCGCTGGCATTGACGGCTGGAATGATGACGGGCGACTACGTCCTCTCGTTCAACGAACAAACGCGGTCGTTGCGACGGCCATTCTCACTTTCTGACGTATTTCGCCGTCTGCTCGACTGTTTACCCGAGCCACTCGACAACTCCTTGCGCAACCAGAGTACAAATCAGGACGTGCGCAATTTTGTTGCCGAGCGGCATCACACGGATCTGCTGTTTTTGAGATTGCCGATACCTGTTACTCAGGCAACTACGTTCAAAGACCCGATCGTCACGTGGCGCGAAGAGTGGCTGCGAGGCAACGACGAATTCTGGCTTGAAATGGAGCGAGAACGCGGTGCACGACTCGGCTCGCGCGTGCAAAGCAAACAGCAGTACCTCGGGTTTGTCGAGGATCTCCTGCGTACTGCCTCTCACGTTCCGGCCTGGGCCATCGCACACACCGAGAACGGTTTCATCTCAAATGAAGAATTGGTTGAGAAGGTTGGGCGCGTTAGGAAAGTCAGCTCAGTCTACTCGAAAGACTTTTCCGACATGCTCGGCGTACGGGCGTCGTTGATAATCGCAACAAGCTGATACTTTGGAGTGCGGCGGCCTGGCGCCGCTTTTATCGATCTCATGTGATCGAGGACAAAGCGGCGCCAGGCC
>JBKPPU010000195.1:0-49974 GCA_046733695.1 Acidobacteriota bacterium | reverse complement strand
CCGACGGCGCCAAAGTTCGCCGCGATGGCCGCCGCTGTGCCTCCGCTCGAGCCTGCGGTCGTGTGATTGAGCGCATACGGATTGAATGTGTATCCAGGCTGAATCGAGCTCACGGTTTCAAGTGGCGTGAACGCAAACTCTGCCATATTCGATTTGAACAGAATGATCGCACCGGCCTCCCTGATCTTCCGCACCACGAAAGCGTCGCGTGTGGGAATAAACTTGGCAAGCGACTGAGAACCGGCGGTCGTTCGCAGATCCTTTGTTTCGTAGTTGTCCTTGACGACGACGGGGATGCACTCCAAAGGGCGCATAGCGGCGGTCTCCATGCGCAGATCGAGATCATCGGCTGTCTTCAGGACTTCGGGATTCAGCAGCACCACCGTATTGAGCGACGGGCCTTTCTGATCGTAGGCGTTAATGCGCGCCAAATACGCTTCCACCAGTCCTCGGCACGTCACCTGTCGTGAGCGCAGTGCGGCATGAATTTGAGCAATAGTTTTTTCTTCAACGTGAAACTGAGCCGGTCCACTTGGCCGCCGCGTGCGTTCCTGAGCAACGAGGGGCAGTGACGACGCGAGGAGCAGAGCGAGCGAAAGTAGAGTCTTCATTTTCCGATTGGTATGACGAGAAAGTGACCTCATTGGCTTGTTAGAGTAAATCGTACGAGGAATAATCTGTCCGGACAAGGGAGGGATACTCGAGACATGGAGTTCAACCCAGCGAATCATGTGATTCAACTCTGTATGCAAGGCATAGAGTTAGAAGAGAAAGGCAAACCCGAGGAAGCAGGCAGCATATTTCTTCAAGCCTGGAACGAATCGACAAACGACTTTGAGAAGTTCACTTCAGCGTACTATGTGGCCCGGCATCAGGAGACTGTTCGTGACACTTTGAAATGGCTCGAAAGATCTTTGCAGTTCGCATTAGAAATAAATGACGTGACTGTCAGCGGAGCTCTTCCTTTTCTGTACTTGAACATTGCCACATGCTATGAGGACTTAAACGATCATGAACGCGCAAAAAAGAGTTATGAATTGGCGAATTCATACTCGAGCAATCCGTCTGACAGCGGTCCCTTCTATCATGGAACGAAAGCAGATTTGCAGACCGGCGACTTGCTGACGGCGGGAGGCAGTTCTAATTACAAACCGGAACTCAAAATGAATCACATCTATTTCACGGCCCTGGCTAATGGGGCAGGCCTTGCCGCAGCGCTAGCTAATGGGGATGGACGTGAACGTGTTTATATCGTCGAACCGACCGGGGACTTCGAAAATGACCCGAACGTTACAAACAAAAAATTCCCCGGCAATCCAACACGCTCGTATCGCAGTCAAGCACCATTGAGAATCGTCGGGGAAGTAACAGATTGGGTCAGACAAACACCAGAGCAAGTCCAGGCATGGCGACAAAAGTTGGCGAATAGCAAAAAGGAAATTATCAATTAGGTCACCTGTGTTACTTTAATGTCTGTTGGGACTTGCCTTAACTGTTTCTGACTTCAGGTTCTTCAGCTGTAAGCATTTCTAAGTTCTTCGAGAGTTGGTCCACAACCCTTCGATAATCTTGTCAACAGAGAATCACACGATGAAACGTTCAAAGCCGATAGTGTCACTTCTGCTGCTTCTGGCAGTATCGTTGTCATGTAAACTTCTAGAGAAAGCCACAAACAAAGGAAGCAATGGACCGGCAATCGACTTTACTACTCCCGCACCCGGCCTCAACGTAAAGATCCAACTCGACAAAAAGCAAACTTCCAGCGGTAAGATTGGCAAAGGGGGCGGCATCGTTTCGTTGGCGGCAGCAGACGGCAGCAAGTTCACGCTCGAGGTACCAGCCAATGCTGTAAATGCTGAGACGACGATTACGTTAACCGCGGTTAAGACTATTGAGGGAGCACCGCTCGATTCGAATGCCCCAATCGCGGTCCAACTCGAGCCATCGGGTTTATTATTCAATGAGGTAGCCACGCTAACGATCGTTCCGGGAAAGGAGATCCCGGTGAAGGAGCAAATCGTGTTCGGCTACGAAGGTGAAGGCAAGGATTATCACCTGATGCCAGTCGACCCAAAAAGCAAAGAGATCAAAATCAGGGTGATGAACTTTAGTGGGGCGGGCGTGGGCAGTGCGTCCGACACTGCATGGGCAGCGAATCTGGCGCTTCAGGCGAGCGAAGCAAGCACAAGAATTTGGCAGAAGTTCGGCGAATATACGCAAGGCGAGCGTAAAGCGTTGTTAGAGGGAAATGAAGGCGATGGCAACTTCCACACTAATTTGAAATCAGCTTTGGATCAGTATGAAGATCAGGTCGTGCGTAAGGAAATGGTAGCGGCTGAACTCGACTGTCATCATGCCAGAACGGCGCTTCATCATCTAATCTTCCTCGAACGGACTAGAGCATTAGACGGTATACCCGAAGGGGCAAACGTGAGAGAGAACATGGCGAAGCTCGAGAAAATAGGAGAAAAGTGCCCGGGGTCCTACCGCGTCTCGGGTACAAGCAACAATGTCTCCTTCACTGGCGAGATCTGTAGCCTCGATAAACCATTCGTTATCAATGGCAAGTTTGGAAATGGTTCGGAGACGCAAACGTTCACTCCCAGCGGCAGCACGAGCGGTACAGTGCAAGAGGCAGGGAACTCGGGTGGCTGCACTCAATCCGGTGGCGGGACGTATAAGATCGTCCTCAACGAACAAGGCTCGGGAACATTGGAATTTACCGAAACCGTGACAGGAGTGTGCGGGCCCTTCTCTAACACTAAAACAGTGACGTTCAAGGTATCTCTTCAACCTGCTTCCGATCTGTCCTGTCAGTGATATGAGTAACGTTTGCCTTGAGGCGGCCACCTCAAGTGGTCGAAGAAATCGAAACAAAGTGAATTCAATGAGACAACTACTCCCTTTAGCGATCTGTTTCTTGTCTTTTTTCGTCAGCTCGTCAGCTCAAATCTCAGACACGTTCGACATTGCGACGTTTCAACCGCCACCCAAGTGGAAAAGGCAAACCAAAGATGGCGTCGTCATCTTTAGTACGTTGAACGAGCAGAAAGGCACTTACGCCATGATCACGCTTTATGGCAGTGGCGAAAGTTCTGGTAATGCGAAACGTGATTTCAATAGCGACTGGCAACAGTTCGTCGTTGGACAACTCGGGATAAAGGGCAGTCCGCAAATCGAGCCGGTTCGGAACGCAGAGGGGTGGGCCATCGTCACCGGAGGCACTACTTTTCAAAACGAACAGGGGACATCAGCAATCATCCTGAGCACCTATTCCGCTTACGGAAAAACCTTCAGCGCCACAGCGATCTTTAACAGCCAGGATCATCTTCCCGACATCGAGGCGTTTGCCGCTTCCATCAAATTGAGGAAACCTGAATCGGGCCCTCAGCCCGCACCAGCCAATAACGACAGCGTTGTTTCAATACTTGGCACCTGGGGAAAAAGTGCCGGTGCGCACATGAGCTATGGCGACCCGGTAGCGGCGGGCTTGGCGGGATACAGTAAAGATCAATATACGTTCAACGCAGATGGCACCTACACCTTCGTTTCCAAAACCTTCAGAATGTCTTTCGATAAACTCCTTTTGGTTAAAGAGAACGGAAGTTATGACATCAGTGGCAACACCATCACTATCAGTCCAAAGAAAAGCGTGATTCAAGCGTGGAGCAAAAGAGATGGCGGTGATAGCTGGGGCAGACTCTTGACGACACAGAACCGGACCCTTGAAACGGTAACCTACCGATTCACTAAACACTATTTTTCTGGGATCCAAGTTTGGAATCTGGTGCTGCAGGCCGATCGCGATACGCAACGGGACGGTCCATTCAGCAATAACACTGCGTTCAAGAACGCCTGGTATTACGCGCCGATCTCTCCGAACAATCCTGTAATTGAGCTGCCGAGATAGCGCGTCCAGTCTCAGTGAAACAACACGCCCAGCGAAAGTCGTATCAGGTCACGCCTGCCAGTTAGTGAGTCATTAACAAAGACCGGGTTGTAATCCATCGATCCCCGAAAACTCACTCTCTTCGTGGCCCGGATGTCGAGACCGCCTCCCACGGCCATTGCAAAGCTGTTATCCCCGTTCTCCAAATGAAAATTGATGGTCGGACCAGCCGTAGTAAAGTTCGCCTGTGTGTGGGCCACGCCGGCGAGGGCGTAAGCGAATGGCGTGAAGCGGGTGTGGTTCCGGGCCTTGAATTCCGGGCCGATCAGAAAATCGTAAACGCGCGTTTTGAGCTGATTATCCTGCGTGGCGGTGACGCAGGTGGGGGTGCAGACGGTAACTGGAAAGAGCGCGCGCTCATTGTTGAAATGGGCTGAAAAGTCACCCTTAATGCCGAAATGCTTATTGAAGTTTCGTATCATCGAAGTTTCAAATCCTGTCCAGGTGGAGAAGTCGCCCGTGGTGCTCGGGCCGTTGCCGAACCTAATGCCACGGGTGTTGGCGTCGCCGAGAGCGGAATAGCCGGCGAAAAATTCGAACTTCGGATATTCATCCGTGTTGCCACCTTGCGCCCACGCGAGGACGGTCGGACACATCAGAAAACCTACAAAAAGCACTACCCGGAAAGCCAAAGTTCTCCTTGTTCGCATCTTGTTTCTCCTTTTGCAGAGAGGTTGTCAGTTCGTTTGTCTTTGCTGCCAGTTGCTCTAAACTTCCCGCGCTTCGGGAACCATACTAATAGACACAACTAAAGGCGTTTTTGTAGGCAAGGTGAAGCTGATGGTTTGATGACGGTTCGATGACCCTCGAAAATTCCTCAGGACGGGGATCATCAATGTCGTTCCGAGTAAAGGTGGAGCACCGACGCAGTTAACTTTCGAGGGGTCATGGACCGAAGACTTTGTCCGTAATGTTTATAGTCTTGTTATTCCGAACCTGAAAGAAAAGTGCACTCTGGTAACCTCGTTCACCGACGATCCTCGCGAGATAAAGCTTACCCTCGGCGAGTTTGGGAGGCGGCCCTTCGGGAAAGCTCTGAGAAAAACCACTTGGAATCTTACCGTAGACGACGGACGGCCAGTCAGCTGCTTTGGTTTTACGAGAGCTGCTGATCTTCCAAACTGCTACGCCTGTAACCTTAAAAGGATCGATTTTACTGAGCGGTTCTGTGCGCGGAACTTTCAGAATCTCAAACACCGTTGCGGGCGTCCTACCTGAAAATGAGAACGCCGGAGTCGACTGTTCTTCCAGATCCAGATGAAGATCCGGCTCCTGTGTGCAGGCGATCGTTATCGCCGCGAAAACAAAAGCCATCACCTCTATGTTCCTCATGATCATTACTCAGAAACGTCCGTTCACCAGCGCCAGTTGATTCGGTAGCCACGGGCTAGTAGGGTCAAATCGTCTCTCACTCTGGCCCAATCGTTGTTAGCGTCCTGGCTCAGTTGATGTTTCCGCATGAAGCTATTGATCGATCGTCCCCGGACTAAGACTTCGCGGGCGAGGTTGGGCGCGTATTGTTGATCCTCCGCCTTATCTTTCAATTTATCCGTGGCGTGTTCGAACTGCTGGACGTATTCGTTGATCTCATCCTCTGAGCGCGTCCCGTCGAGTGGACTGTGATCCAGTGCGCGATCGAGAGATTTCTTGAAGGAGTCAGTGTTGGTTTCGAGATTGCGAATAATCTGGCGGACATTTGTGCGCACCACAGTAGTGCGCTGGCCGAGAGAATTCATCGTCGGGAGCATCAATAGCATCGACACAGATAGTGTGAAACTCACAACTCGTCTAATCACTAATTACCTCCGAACGTTGGAATACCGCACATTATGCCACGTTTGTTCTTAGTCCATGGATATTACCCGTGACCTGCACACCCGCAAGGCGTAAGATTCTTTCACGCCAGTGGCCGCCCAAATAAAACGGTACTAAGCAAAGGCTTTGCACTAAAGTCCTAATCCCGCCCACGGCAGTGGGCGGATACTTCAGGTCCTTACTATTCATCCTGTTCCATAAATAGTGTGGACTTGAATGACGCCAACTTCCGTTGGGCGGGATTCAGTTTTCGCAAGGGGGTGGTTGAAATAGAAAGTACTTGAACGAATCCGCCCACTGCCGTGGGCGGGATTTTGTGCAAAGCCTAAGACGGGGTGTCCTGGGGGCGTTTGCCTCGATAGTAACGCCCTAAAGCTTATTCGCCGGGTGGCATCACCGTCATGAATTCTGCAACTCTCGCGTAGTCAGCTACAAAATCTTCCCACGCAAACCGCACGTCAGCTTCGTCTCGATTCTCCACCAGTGTGCCTCGGGAGTTGGCGTGTAGTGTGAGCAGATCGTGAACATTCAGCCGGTTCGAATCGAGCAAGGCTGAGAGCACCTCTGACGTTTGACCGAACGTGTTCTCGATGAAGGCCATGGAGCGATCCATCTCCACATCCAGCCACAGATAAGATTTGTCCTCCAGGTCAATCGCACAAACCAGCGCTGACGAGCTTTTGTTCTGAAGATTCACAGCGTTCGACACGCTTCTTGGTTCGAAGATTTCGTTCGAGTCAGGATGCCTGCGCTCCATCAACCCAAACTTGCATTCCGGCATACTCTCCAGAGAGCGTCCGTTGAAGTTGTATACATGTAGAGTTACGTATCTCGCCTTACATGCGCGAGCCTTTTCGAGATCGATATCGATGTATTCTGCGCACGAACCGCGGCGATGACGAATATCTCCGGAATGATATGAACCGAGAATCGGGTCCTTCAGCTGCGTATAGCTAACGTGACCGATCTGAACAAAGCCTTCATCAAAGTAGCCTGCGCTCAGATCAATATCTTCTTGACCGTGGCGGTCGTACCAGTGCACAAACGCACGCACGGTTCCAGCTTCGGCGCGAAACGGTATACGAGTACCACGAGTAAACGTCACGAGACCTTTGTTCATGTTTCGCATGCTGGACGGTAACACCACGTCTTTTAGTCGCTCGTCGATCCAGATTTTGCCGAGCGACGGCAGGCTACTAAACAGCTTAGCGAGCGCTTCCAAAACTATCTTCTGAACCCGGACGACGTTTTCTTCCTGCAACGGAGGCAGTGGCTCTAACCTCTTCATCTTCGAGCCCCGCTTCAGCGAAACGATGCGTGTTTTTGATTTAAGACGTCCACACAAATGACCGTAAAGTTCCAGTAGCACCTTCGAACTGATCTGCGGAGCCACTGTCGCAAAGCGTTGGAGAACGAATTCCAGCTCTTCCGACTGCTCGTATGTCCGCATCAACCAATCGATGCGACGAGCAAACTCGCCCGGCCTTCTGCTCAATAAATCCAGTGCCGACTCGAGATCGCCTTCAGCGAACGCTAAGTCGACTTGAGCAAAGTAACTGCGGATACGAGGTGGTTGATTCCTGAGCGCTTGGAATGCAGCGAAAGTTCGCGGGAACTGCCGGCGATACTCACCGGGGTGCAGCACTTCAGCCAGTCGCAACCACTGCTCGAGCCGCTGTTGCATCTCTGATGTATCGAGATTTGTTTTTTCAAGTAAGCCCAACAGGTAACGCCGGCTACTCCGGCGCACGTGAGCAAACTTAAACTTCTCACGCTGTTCAACGAGCGACTCGCGTTTATTACGAAATGCAAAACCAAAACTCTTTCCTAAACTCTCACCAATCAAACCAAGAGCTGACTTGCTTCCGGTTTCTTTCGGTAACTTCGGCACTGCAGGCAGGCTGACATCGCCGCCACTAATGAAGCGCGCAATCCGCAGTACGTCCGTCGCGGTTTTCACTGGCACCTCGAGACCAAAGCTCGCCAGCAGGCACAGTGTTTCCTTAAACGGGACGCGCTCAGGCATCGGAAGATCGTGGCCATACATTTTCACGAACCACTCCACTAGTTCGCGGTCGGCCGGCGCTAACGCTACATTCAAACTAACCAGGTTGGTGAACACTTGTTTGAATTCTGCGAGTGACACGAGCTGGATACGACGAAACTCTGTCTTCTCAAACGCGATGCCGCGTTCGGCCAGCTCGTGCTCGGGCTCCCAATGACCGTTGGACCAGTAGTGCATCAATGCATTAAGCATTAACTGGTAGGTCGGCGTATCCATGACTTCCTGAGGGAAGTTCACATAAAACGGCCGGTACGATCGCTTTGCACCCACCAGCTCCTTCGCCGTGGGCAATATGTCAGAGAAGTAACGTGCCGCGTCTTCGGCTTTCCACTTAGTCAAATGCGTGTAAGCCGCCTCGTCCAGGACGAAACCAAGGTTCATTAACTCCGCCTGAAGAGTTGCGGCTTCGAACTCATTTCTGAGCGTGTCGGCGAGGATGTGCTCGTCATGCTTCCGGACCAGCAAGCCTCTGGTGAAGGCGACTACGTTGAGATTCTGGTTCGTCATTTGGGCAAAGAAAGAGGCGGGAACCTGACCGAGTGGTTCAGTGAAGAAGTAACCCAGTCAATAGCCGCCTCAGATAGAGACTTTTAAGAACGGAAACCTGGCCAAGTGGTGAATTTGAAGTTCAGAAGTAACCCGACCAATAGCCGTCCAGCAATTACTCTAAACGAAATGTCGCAATGTGACAACGTTCATGGCGTTGAGGCTTTACGGGTTAACCGATGAACTTCCTGGCAGGGCCGAGATGGGCGTCTGTTTCACACCTCTTTTGCATCCGGACCTGTGAGATTGATCCCGGTTTCCTTACTTTGCAGATGTTGCCGGATCGCAGCGATTACCGCGCTCTCCGCGTATGAGACGCCCTCCATCCCGAACAGTTGCGCTATTCCTTCCGTGGCTTGCGCGACGTCTTCGCAGGCCTTGATCATGGTCGCGATACGTTTTTCGGATTCGTTGGGCGGAAGGACGGAGAGGCCGATTCGGATCGCTTCCAACGCCGTCCGGAAGAGTTCGTCGGAGGGGCGATGGGCCAGCCAATCGAGAAGCTGAAGATAGTCGGCAGACCCCGGCGCGACGCCGCGTTGCTCCGCTATTTGCAGAATGGTGTCGCGCTCGGCATGGCTGACGTTGCCATCGACCCAGGCGACTTCGACGAGCGGCGCGAGGATGAAAGCCGAACCGGTGTCGAGCGTGACGCCAAGCTTCTGGATACGCTCGAGAAGGGCCGGTTCGTCCGTGTGAAGTTTCTCCGCCAACGCGTGAGCAATCTCGCTAAACTTGGCCTTCTGTCGCAGCTTTGCGATTAGCTCGGCATCCTGCTTACGAAAATAGGCCTCCTCCTCGCCACGCTCACGGTCGCGAAATACGTCTTTTGCCATACTACCTCCAATCGATGCGCAACTGGCCGGCACCCGGTAGAGAGAGTTTACGTCGGACCCGATCTCCGGGTCGAGCAGCTATCAACAAGTACCGTTTGCATCAGACTCGATTGCGGAATTCTGCGCTGGTGCCTGGTCATAATCCGCACCATTCAGTCCAGGCCTACGTTCGACTTTAAGCAAAGCCACTTTTTGGCGCTTGAACACAACCACCAGCCAATTCGGCATACTCGTTGCTCGAACGGAGCGGCGATGTCGCATGTCCATACTCAAAGTGGCTTATTACATGATTACCAGTAACGCAGGACTTGTTAAGAAGTATGACGTGCCGGGACCACGATACACGAGTTACCCCACGATTCTCCATTGGACCGATACGCCTTCGGTTGACCAGTGGATCGAAAGACTTTCGGCCAGTCTGGATTTGAGTGAGCGACACGGAAATGGCTCAGCCATTTATGTGCACATCCCTTTTTGCCGTTCCCTCTGCACTTATTGCGGTTGCAATTCGCGCATTACATGTAGCACGACCGTTGGTCGAGCCTACGTCAAAACATGCCTGCGAGAATGGGAACTTTACCGAGCGCGTCTAAACCGTTCGCAACCGTTTCCAATATCTGAGTTGCACCTCGGTGGCGGCACGCCGACGTTTTTGTCACCTGCGGAACTGGACGAACTAATCAGCGGAATCCTGAAGCATACAAAGCAGACACCCGGCGCTGAGTTCTCGGTTGAATCTGATCCTAGAGTTACACAGGCTGAACACTTATCTACGCTCTACCGGTTGGGCTTTAGACGCCTGAGTTTAGGAATCCAGGACTTCGATCGCGTGGTGCAATTAGCAGTAAATCGCGTTCAAACGGAAACCCAGGTGCGCGCTGTGACTGAAGAAGCACGAGCCCTGGGATTTAGCAGTATCAACTACGATTTAATCTACGGCTTGCCCTTTCAGAATCTTAACGGCATCGAGCAAACCATTGACGCGGTTAAGCGGCTCCGTCCCGATCGCATAGCGTTTTACGCGTACGCGCATGTGCCATGGGTAAAGCCTGGACAACGTCACTTCACTGAAGCAGACCTTCCATCCGGAGATAAGAAGCGAGCGCTTTACGAGCTGGGCCGCAGAATGTTACTGGCGGAGGGGTATCGTGAAATCGGAATGGACCATTTCGCGCTGGAAACTGATGAGCTGTACCAGGCGTGCCTCAGCAAAACTCTGCATCGCAATTTCATGGGTTATGCGCCTCGATTTGTAGCTCCATTACTCGGACTCGGTGTCTCGTCAATCAGTGATTGTTCTGATGCGTTTGTACAAAATGAAAAGACACTCGAAGTCTACGAAAACCGTGTGGCGAGCGGCGAAATACCGATCTTTCGCGGCCACAAACTGAACGCCGAAGACGTGATTCTCAGGCGGCACGTACTCAATTTGATGACGCGCTTCAAAACGAGTTGGAACACGCCGGAAGCGTCGGTGCCGTATCTGGATTCCGTAACGGAGCGACTGGAACCGCTCGAGCGTGACGAGCTTGTAAAACTGACGAACAAGACCTGTGAAGTCACCGCTGCCGGCCGGCCATTCCTCCGTAACATCTGTATGGCCTTTGACGCTTGCCTTGCTCGGGACAATTCCGGGCCGCAATTATTCAGCAGGACTATTTAGGAAACATTATGAAGCGCGGAGTATTATTACTGAACTTTGGTGGTCCATGGACGCTGACGGACGTCAAGCCTTTCCTTTACCGGCTGTTTGCGAATCCCAGAGTGCTGGTAGGAGTTCCGACGCCTTTTCGTCAACTGCTCGCATTCATCATCGCACAACTTAAAGGACCGTCTTCCATTAGAAACTATCGGAGTATCGGCGGAGGCTCGCCACAGCTCAAGTGGACCGCTATTCAAGCCGAAGGTCTGCGCCAGTTGTTTCCGCGGAACGAAGTACGTGTGGAAGTCGCTATGCGCAGCTCTGAGCCTTCCATTGAAACCGCCCTCGAACAGATGAAGTTTTGGGGGGCAGAACAATTGACGCTGATGCCGTTGTTTCCGCAGTACTCAACTACAACGACGGAAACATGCTTTGACGTTGTTGAAGAGACCTTGAATAAACTCAGCTGGCGCCCGGATCTGACTGCGATTACCCACTGGCCGGACCATCCGCAATATATCTCGTTGTTGCGCGACAGCATTGACGAAGCAATTGCGGAGTCTGAACGAAAGGGCTCAACTAGTCCGGTTCACGTTGTATTCTCGGCCCATTCGCTACCGATCAAGATCGTCGAACGCGGCGACCCATATGCGGATGATGTGAGTCGAACAGTACAGGCAGTCACGGAAGGCTTGCAGACATCGTGGTCGCTGGCGTACCAGTCGCGTAATGGGAGGTTTCCGTGGCTGCAGCCATATTTGGAAGACGAGCTAACCAGGTTGGGCCGCGCTGGTATCGAAGCTGTGGTGGTCGTGCCGATAAGTTTCGTCAGCGATCATATCGAAACTCTTTTCGAACTCGATCATCTGTATCGAGACGTGGCGCGAAAACACGGTATCAAAGGCTATTACCGTGCTCGTTGTTTTAACGATAATCCGCACTTCCCACGTGTACTACAAACCATTGTGATGGAGGCTCTCGCATGATCGGCGCGTTGAATTCCAGTAAGAAAGAGGCGACTGTTGTGGGAGCAGGAATTGCGGGAATGCTAGCTGCTTACGCCTTGGACCGTAGTGGCTATCGCGTAACGCTGCTCGAAGAAAAGGAACGCGCTGGTGGTCTGATTCAGACGCGCCAGACAGGACAAGGTTTAGCCGAGAGTGCCGCTCACTCATTTATTGTGACTGAGCCCGTGCGCCAGCTTTGTCGCGCGCTTAATGTTGAACTCGTACAGCCACGGAAGGAAGCGAAAGCAAAATACATCCTACGCGATGGCAAACTGCGTCGCTTTCCGTTAAGCGTTGGCGAAGCATTCGGTACGTTTATGCACGCGGCGCTCGCTCGGTCTGCCAGTGCTCCGCAAACTCTCGATGTTTGGGCACGCAGACATTTGGGCCAGGTGGCGACGGAATATCTGGTTACTCCGTTCGTGCGTGGTATCTACGGTGCACAACCAACTGAGTTGGAAGCGGCTACTGCATTTCCGTCTCTTGATTTTGCCGCGGGAAAAACCCTTCTCGGCGCAATGCTAACTAAACGTGGTAACGTCAGGTCTCGGAAAGAGAAGAAGACGCAAGCTGCACCGCGATTTGGAATGGGAGATCTGGTAGGACGTTTAGAGCAAGTGCTCGAACATCGACTTGGGCCGAGATTCCGCAAAGGCGAAAAAGTCGATTCATTGCCCGACGCGCCGAACGTAATTATTGCGACGCCTGCTTATGCTGCCGCGCAGCTCATTAGATCCGCTTCCGCGACTCTGGCAAACAAACTAGCTGCGGTTCGCTATACGCCGATGGTATCCGTCACAGTTTTTGTTGAACGGAGTTCGTTCACACGTCCTCTACATGGTGTTGGGGTGTTGATGCCCGAGCACGAGCAAACAATGTCACTCGGCATCCTTTTCAACAGCAACTCATTTGCTTACCGTGTCTCAGACGAGTCTCGTCTCGCATCATTTACTGTCATGCTGGGGGGTACCGCACAGCCGCATTGGCTCACCGCCTCTGATGCCGAAATCCGGCAGTCGATCAAATTGGAGATGTCGAATTTCTTAGGAATTCGCGAGCCGTTAGAGGTGGCAATCCATCGCTGGCCAGCTGCGTTGCCGCAGTATTCGATCACTCTCCGCGATGCCTGGAATTGCGCGCGCAGCAGTTGGTGCGCAACACCAGGTCATATACTCGCCGGTAATTACACCGGGCAAATCAGTTTGCGCGGTATGATCGAGAGTTCGGCCAGTCTTGGCTAGCCATGGATGGTGTTTGATGAAGTAAGTCGGGTCTTCGATAGACTCAAACAAGCGGTTTTTCACGCACTCCCCGCGGAACTTTCCCCAAGCGCTGGGCCGGCGTGGCTGAAACCTTCATTAAATCTTACAGATCTTCCGCCGGAACGTTCGTTGCTTCTGATTACCGCATATGGGCCAGGATACGCGTGTGGCCCGACAGAGAGGAGAGAAGTATGAAAGCTCTTGTTTTCGTTTCGGTAATGTTTTGTGCTCTGATTCTCGGTAGTGTGGTATCGACAAGCACCGCCGCAACGGGTGTTCAAAAACGCAAAGCAGTGGCAGAGTTTCCTAACCCCATTACAGTTCAGGGCATTGTTCTTAAGGGTAAGTATCTGTTTGTGCACGACGATGCAGCAATGAAGCGTGGTGAAGCATGCACATACATTTATAAGGGCGTGGCCGAATTGCGCGACAACCTGGTCACTTCATTCCACTGCATTCACGTCGAACGCACCAAGGCGAACAACTTTATTTGGCGATCTCGTGAGACTGCGCCAGGAGTTGTCGACCTGCTCGAGTTTCAATTTAAGGGAGAAACAGCAGCGCATGGTGTACCCCTTTCGGAAAAAATTGCCGTGGTTCCGATCGCGAATTGATGCGCGACCTGATCCCGGTGAATTCCGTGTGCTGAAGAAGGCGGGCGATCTCGAACAGCATTGCTGGACTGAGTCGCCCCTTCGGCACGCCGACTCGACCTACGGCGCCTCCAGCACGAGCTATGCACACGGGCAGTGGCAATCATCAGCGGCACGCATAACAGTTGCTCTCATTTCAAAACTACCTATCCTTCTCGTATATTAGTTGGCCAATTGTCATGAAATCGGCGCGGTAGTCCGCACGTTGACGTACCGAAGGAATTTTTGCGGAAGTTTGGCGGGGACTCTCGCGTCAGGGCGCACGCGGGAAGACGAATTCGCCACTCGGATCTCGTTGTCGCATCGCGAGCACTTTTCCTGCTTCAACTGTGAACGAGATGACGACGTCTGGAAACTCTTTGACGCGGAACTGGTTTGGTCGCCAGGGTTGGAGATCCGGGCCACCGCGAATCGAGAGTCCCTTTCCGGGCTGGAATGTCACAACAGTCTTTCCACCACTTGGCGAGGTGTAAGTGCCCGCGTATGCCTGCAGCGTCGCCTCCGAGGTCAACGCCGCCGGCACTCGCCGTGTGAATGTCACCGCGGCTTCATCTAACGAGATCTCAACACCTTCGATTTCGCCCATGGGATTACTTCGGAAGTTGAGCGAGAACTTGCCATCCTCTTCGTCGTCAGGCGTATCGAACCGATCGTAGTGAAAGTGAGTCAACGGCATCTTGATCCCGTTGAACTCGAAACTCAGTTCCTTATCACCACGCCCCACAGTGACAACTCCGTACGCCGGATGCGCAAACTCTCCGACGTAATCTTCCAGTGGGTGCGATGGTTTCGTGCCAGTTACGCGGCCCATGTCGCCGGCGGCGCGCGCCTTCGTCCCAGCCGCTTTGTTCTTGAGACGGATCGCGTTGAGGCGCTCCGACCACGGAGTGAGCGACAGGCCAAGCAGGCGCTCGTAGATGTTGTAAGTGAGACCGTTGTACATGGGCGCAACGTGGTCTCCGATGACCAGCACGATCACGCCGATGTTGTCGTTTGGCATGACGGAGATCTGAGAGTGAAATCCCGGCAGGTCGCCACCATGGACCGCCAAAAGATGGCCGCGATAGGACGAGACTGTGCGGCCCATGCCGTAGTATGAATTCAGATTCTCTCCCCAGCCGCGGCTTTCCAGCGCGCTGTTCGGCAATCCGAGCGAAGGCGCCATCGTTTCACGGAGCACCGCCTCCGGAATAACTTGCATGCCGTCCACCTTGCCTTTATTGAGCAATGCGATCACCCAACGCGACAAGTCTTGTACGTTTGAGTTAATTGCGCCGGCAGGCGCGATCGCAACCTCGGCAGTGTAGTAAGGCTGGCGGTACAGTTCCGCGCTGTCACGGCGCTCGGAATACGGCACAGCCGGCTCGGGACCTTTTATGTTGTCCTCGATGGTCAGCGTTGAGCGCGACATGCCGAGCTGATCGAAGATGCGTTTCTGGATGAACTGCTCCCATGTCTGTCCGCTCAGTTCCTGAACGACTTGACCGGCTGCAGTGAACATCAGGTTGTTATACAGGAACTTGGTCCGCAGTGGTGCGGCGGGTTCGAGATAGCGCAGACGATCCCAAAGCTCGCGTCGTGTGAAGGCTGACTTGTACCAGATGGAATCGTGGCGTGTAACTCCGGTGCGATGCGATAGCATGTCGCGAATCGTCACCGAGCGGTCGAGCTCGTCGTTGTAGAACCGGATGGTGGGAACAAACTGCTTGATGGGTTCGTCCCAGCGCAGTTTTCCCTCCTCGACGAGCAAGCCGACCGCGATGGCCGTGAAGAGCTTCGTGTTTGAGGCGATCGGCTGCGTCGTGGTCGCAGTGTAGGGCAGCTTTTTCCCATAATCACGGAAGCCGTATCCCTTGGCGAAGACGAGCTTATCTCCCATCACAATACCGACGCCGATTCCAGGCGCATTCCAGTCCTTCATCACCTGGTCCATGTAAGCATCGAATCCCTTCAGGCGAGCCTCGACACTCTCTTGTTGCTGAGCGACGACGATGCTTGACGTGAATGCAAGCGCGACAGCCAGGCAGAGTGTTTTGCGGACCGCGCGGCGGCTCAACGCGGAAACGAAAGCCAGGAGTTTGACCGTCGATGGCATCATAGTGCTCTCCCTTAAAATTCTTTGTCTATCAATTCGGGCATCGTCTGGCGAACGATCACGCCGACGCCATATTAGTTCCGCGGCCGAGCATGGCCGATCTCGATTGCCTTTACAAGTCGTTTCGGATTAAACCTGAAAATCGCGGAAGGATTGTGAGTCTGGTACGTGAATATTAGATATACGTGACGCCTGGTCGCTTGCCGCGTTATGCTACCTGCATGGACCGAGAAGAAGTCATGCGGGCGCTCCGAGCATTCGAGTCAGCCGGGCTCGAATATGTGCCTATCGGCGCCGCAGCTATGGGATTTCACGGCCTCGTAAGAGCCAGCGAAGATCTTGATCTCTTCATCCGCGCGACCCCGGAAAATATCGAGAAGCTGCGGTCGGCATTCCGTACGGCGTATGAAGGTGATCCAAACATTAGTGAGATTTCATCGCACGATTTGCTCGGCGAGTAGTTTTCGCATTTATTGGTATGCAGTGCGCATTTTCTCCAGCGATTTCACGGTGTCGCTAAGCATCTCGACCTTCCTGAATGGAGTTCGCAGGAATCGCTCAACTGTGGCATTGAACAAAACAGGATCGTCGAATGGGATCATGTGTGTTGCGCCGGGGAAGATAACGAGATAGCTGTTCGGAATGTGAAGGTAGATCTCAACCGTGTGCTTAACCCGAATTGCGTCGTGGTCAGCGGCCAAGACGAGTGTCGGGGCTTTGATTGTCTCGAGCTGCTTGAAATCGATGTTGGGCTCGTTGAGCATCATCGACGTCACTTTGATCTCTCGACGCTGTTCAGGTGTCGCACTTTGACTGGCAGGCGTCTCCGCAACCATTTGTTTGATCAACCCGATGATCTCTGGTTCGAGTGCGTCTTCACCTGGCGTAAGATTCGCAGCCATTGCCGCGATCTTCTTAACCTTTGTTGGATGTCTGATGCCAAGTAGTAAAGCCTCAATACCGCCGTCGCTCCAGCCGAGAACATTCACTGGTCCTATGTTTAGGTGGTCCAACAAGGCAGCGAGATCGTCCGTCATCTTCTCGTAGGTAATCTTTGAGTTGCTGTCCGCAGAGCGCCCCTGATCTCTACTATCCATCGCAATCACTTTGTAGCGCGTTCGAAAATAAGCAATTTGTGCACTCAGGTCAGCGATACTGCCACCGTTTCCGTGCACCACTAACAGAGGTTCGCCTGTTCCATAAACTTCGTAATAAAGGCGCACGCCATCGTGAACAAATGTATTACCGGCGGCGGCATTAGAACCGTATTTAATCCGCGCTGCTGGTCTTCGTTGCGCGCAAACCACGCTGCTGAAACAAAGATTCAGGAACAGAAGAAGAACTAAACGTTTCATGTAGAATTCTCCAGTTAGCTAGAAGCTGAGTGTCACACGGTACATGTTGCCGCAGCACCCGCAGGCCGATCAAACTTAAAACAACAGATGCAGGGGAAATCTATCCCCTTTCTAAAAATGGGAATAAACTCAGCCGCATGGATAGCAAGGATTGGACCGAGGTTCAAGTCGATCTCGAGACAGGCATCTGTCTGTGGCTTGGTGCTGGAGTTAGCACGCATTTATCAAGATCGATCGGAGGCAAGTTGCCGCAGTGGGGAGAACTCACAGAAGCTCTCGAAAGGGAAGCAGGAGTCGTGGTCGACCCGAAATCCAAAGACAACTTTCCGGAACGTCTTCAGAAATGCACTCTCGAGCTCGGAACGGCACCCGTCCGGCATAAAATTGCCAGAGCAGTTTACGGTGAGCTTTGCGTACAAATCGCGAAGTTCGCCCACGATAATGTAGACAATCTGGCGAATTTCCCCGCCGCAGTAATTCAACTTGCGGCCCTCGGTTGGCGAGCGAATCCCATCGTCAATTTTAATATTGAAACATTCACGTCCATGCTTGCTGCACGGCCAGCCGGGCCTTGCCGCATTCTTCCATATCGCGATGCTTCGCCGAGCGAGCGTTACGTGGAGCAGGAGGGAGGCTCAGACTTCCCGCGAATTGTGTATCACCCTCATGGCGCGGCAAACTACAGTGGCAACGCCGTGATGACATCCAGTGAATACGCCGCACACGATGGGTCACTCGCCTACCTGCTTTCCGTAACTGCTGCTTTCGAAAACCACCTCTGGATCGTTGGCATGAGTCTTGACGATAGGTACCTGAGAAAGCAACTGGCCAGGCACCGAAACCAAATCAACCGAATCAGTTGGTTCAACACAAAGACCGAGCTCAAGAAGCATGCGAAGTGGGCACTCAAGAATGACATTAAGCCGGTTGCCGTCGACTGGCCGGCGTTCTGGCACCGTATCGAAGAGTCGCTTGAGCCACAGATAAGGATCAGTGGCGCGATGTCTGCCTGGTATTACGTGATTGAGACAGCGCTTGCAGAGCTATTCGAGGGCACGCAAAAGGAGCAGATGGCAAAGGTTGCAGCTGAACTTTCTGCTCATGGGATCACCTTGCCGCCATCGAAACCTGAGGGTGAATACAGAAGAGTCTTTGAGAGAAATGAAACCGCAGATCTTCTGCCGCGAGGTTTTTCAAAAGAGAAAATTACTAAGAACATCGCGAGTATTTTCGATAATGAAGTCGCGTTCGTAACAACTCTCATCGACCAACTCAACAGCAACGTTGGACCGGCTGCCCGAGATATCGTAAGCGCGCTGGAACTCGCAAAGCCCCGCAGAATACGGATGCGTCACATGAATCCGTAACGGGTGATGGTAGGACCAGGTCGGGTTTTCTATCCGCAGATTACACAGATTTTTATTTCCCGTTCACAGCGACTGACACACTCACACGTGAAGCGTACCTCGAAGAACGATAGATGCGTTGAGTCGCGGTTCGAAAATCGCTCTCCTGCGCCAGAAAAATGTTGGAGATGAACTTCTGCGGATTACGATCATACAAAGGAAACCAGCTACTCTGGACCTGCACCATGATTCGATGGCCTTTTAGAAAAGCGTAGTCGTTGCCGTGTAAATCAATCTTGTATTGGTTCACTCGATCCGGAACAAGCGCTTCAGCTCGCTCGAAACTATTAAGGTAGCGACCGCGGAAGATCTCGTTCGCGACCATGAATTGATACCCGCTCATCTTGCTGTTATCCGCCGGATAAACGTCAATCAGCTTCACCACCCAATCGCTGTCGCTTCCCGTAGTCGATGCAAAGAGGTGTGCGATGATGTCGCCGGTGATAGTCACGTTTTGTTTGAGCGGTGCAGTCTGCCAACTGAGAACGTCACCTCGCTGCCCCAGGAATCTCTGGTCTTGCGCCAGCCATGAATACCAGCCGGAGCCTTTTGGCTCATAAGTCGCTTGAACCGGACGCTTGCGATATGGCACCGGTGATGCCGGGTCAGAAGTGTAGCTGTCAAAACTCTCTGCAGCCTTAGCAGCGCGCGGGCTGTTGAATGAAAGCTGCCCTTCCGCTTGTAGATAGAGATCAGCTTTGCGCAGGTTGCGACGTGGCGGCCACGCGTCATATCTCATCCACCTGTTCGTACCCGATTGAAAGATCGTGGCTTCGGCCTGCTTCAAATGTCCCTTGTTCTTTAGATAATGTGCAAACCACGGTGCTTCGATCTCTTTGCGAAAATGCGTTCCAGTGTCACTGCCGAAATCAACCGCAGAGAGGGTTCGTCCCTTACCTCGCCAGCCGCCGTGATTCCATGGACCTTCTACGATAAAGACCAGATTCTTTTTGTCCGTCTTTTGAAGTGTTTGGTAAGTCACTAGTGGGCCATACAGATCTTCCTGATCCCACCAGCCGCCAACGAGAAGCGTCGGAACTGTCGCTGGATTGAGATAATTTCTCACGGCGCGTTGCTGCCAGAACGAGTCGTAGTTTGGGTGCTCGACGAAAGCATTCCAGGTCGGCAGTTTCCCCTCCAGTTTCGCGGTGAGCTTAGGGAGCGGGTTCAGCGAGAGATACAAGTCGTAAGCGTCGGCTTGATCGAAGCTGACGAGCGCGAGGTTTTTCGACGTCTCAACCAGCTTCACATACTCGTAGCCATAGCTCATGCGGAACGCGCCGTTGTGAAAAAAGTCGTCGCCCATCCAAAAGTCGGCGACCGGCGCTTGTGGTGAAACGGCCTTGAGAGCGGGGTGCGGATCGATGAGCGACATCGTGGCAAGCCAGCCATCGTAAGAGCCACCCATGAGGCCGACGCGTGCGTTGTTGCGCGGCACGTTTTTAATGAGCCAGTCAATCGTGTCGTAGGTGTCAGTACTCTCGTCGATCGACTTCGCGTCGCGTTTGTCGCGTGGAGGACGGACCATCACGAACTGGCCTTCAGATTCAAACTTGCCGCGAATGTCCTGAAAGACGAAGGTGTAACCGTCTGCCACGAACTCCGGAAACTCGAGGTTTAGCACGTCGCTGGTCCACTCATTAACGCCATAGGGCGTACGGGTCATGAGGATTGGGAGCGGCTCGGTTTGTTTTAGTGGTGTCAAGATAACGGTGTGAAGCTTGATGCCGTCGCGCATTGAGATCATGGCCTCTGTGCGTGCGAAAGAAACGCGGGCAGCTTGCGCCACGGCTAACTTCGGCGCTTGAAAAGCAACCGCCCACAGGAGAATTAAGATCGGCAAACGACGCGAGATCATATTTTTCAGCCTGAGTAACCTATAACACCGAAGACAGGTAGAGCGACATATTAATAACAATGAGGAACGTGCTTGGATAGGGTCAGAACCACCTCGCGGTAGCGGGTGGGTGCCGCGCAGCGTTCTTCGATTGGAGCCTACGGCGTACCTACCCGCTACCGCGTTGTTGGTACTGACTCTATCCAAGTCGGATTTGATGATCCTCCATCCAGTCAATTGCCACTTGTGCTTCGTCCCCCCACTGCTGGTCCAATTGCTCCATCTCCTGTTGGCGAGAAGCAGCGTTGAATGGAATAGACCAATTCTTTGAATACCTGGAAAACGATGGGTGACTCACAATCGCATCGAGTTGCTCCTCACTCACGACAAATCCGCCCGCCTTCGCGATCTGGCCTAACGTCTGTAACGGACGATCAGCTATATCATCTCCATTAACCACAAGCACGCGCTCGCTTGAGCAAAGTCTTTGAGACTGCAAGTGGTTCGCGAGCCACATGCAGCAGGCAGCCTCACCGTCACTCAAACCGGCGACGTCCAGATCCTGAAACAGCTCCGCGAATTCGGGGCGCCGGCTCATATGGTTAACGCGTCGTCGCACCCATTCTCGCCGGAATTCTTCTTTGAGAATTGACAGTAAAAAGCGCCGGACAGGAGTGGACAGAAAAGTGATCGTGACTTCAGGATCCTCGAGCAGGCGATTCCCCAGGACGTTGCATGCCTCATGAACTTTAATGACCGGCCTCTCGCTCTCTAAATAAGTTCGCGAAAGCAGTTTCACGCAAACTTCAAACACGTCGTCCCATCGTGAGATCGATCCGGGCTCGACAGTTGCCAATTGAGTCAACATACTCGGCTCTTTCAAAACAAAGCAGTCGGGAAAAAATTCGAAGTAACGGGCCAGCAGTGTCGAACAACAAAACGCTGTATTAAGAATGTAGTGAGCTCGTGGCGACTTTGCACCGTTACCAGCGGTCGCACGAAGCACATCATCCAGATTTACTTTTTGAATGGGATCGCCGAGATGTTGTGTGCGCACGTCGAGGAAGACAGAGTTGCGATAGCTCTCCCGCGACATGTGCACGAAGTGTAGCGCGTTCTTTTCAAAGTCCATCCACTGCGGATAGAACTCAGGCGAGTGAAAGAGTGCGGCGAGCATACATGCGAGGTTAAGGATTGAGCGGAAGTTTGAAAGTAACGTCCTGGCAGGGCTTTAATTCGATCTCCGTTTTCTTCTGTCCAGCGGTGTGACGCAGTGACGATCGCGTTAGGGCTCCATCAGGCAGGCGTATCTTGCTCACCTCTTGTGGAGTGTCATCCGTTCCTGGTTGCGCCAACATCCAATAACGTCCCGGCGCAACATACGGCAGGTAAAAGTTTCCCGCGGTACTCACGGGGGCTGCAAAGTAACGTAAAGGATCCTCCGCTTGCGCGGCTTCGGCCGGAACAAGATAAACGGCTAATCTCTCGGGAAGCGTTTGCCCTTCCGCGAGTGTGATTTCACCACGCACGAGGGCTGCACCTTGCGCGATCGTAAAGGTCAAACCTGAGAGCTGATCCCCGGGTTTGAGTGTGGTCCATGTACGTGAGGCGTCGGCCGGCTTGCCACCGGGCGCCGCCGGCACGAAAGCAATAGATTGCAGATACCACGGTTGGCCCGGAAGACGCGCGCTAAAGTAATACTCACTGGCCGCGAGATCGCGAAACGTAAGGTTGCCCTGCGCATTGGCAGGGTCAGATGGGCGCGCTCTCCAAACAAATTGAGGTTTCTTCTTACCGTTCTGAATTACCCTGTGCCACGCAGTTACGGACGTCTCCCAAAACTGTGGTTGACGTTTGTCAGTGCACTCAGGCACAGGTTCCTTCAATTCTTTCTGCACAATCGTGCCGTTAATCGAAGCCAATGCAACGGCGGTGAGCTCAATTCCACCAATGTCGCCGCTGCGAACATTTAGCACCATCGATTCTGACAGTCCGCGGTCGCGGTCGTTCCAATATGCAAGTGCTTCCAGGTGGTAGTCGCCGTCCGGGATTCCTTCGAACGCAAACTCACCATTCTGGTCCTGGAAACCGGTGGACCATCGAGGTCCACCTTCCTTGAGTGAAGTCAAGGTTACCCAGTATCCCCTGTCGCCCGTGTGAGTTGCTCTCACAATGCCGCTGATCGTGCTGCCGGGTTCACCACGATACCGAATGTCGACACTTGTTTCTTCTCCAACACGAACACTGATTTCATCTGCCGCTTCACGACTCGATGACGGCGCATAGGTAGGCGTGTCTATGGCAAACGCATTTACACCGGTAGGAGAATAATTGGCAGTACCGTCAGCTGCGACGATGTAAGTGCCCGTCGGTAATCCGTAAACCCGATAGACTCCTCGATCGTCAGTCACGCCCTCGTAGACATACGCTGGAGTCTTACGCCCGGCCTCATCGATTACCATTTCAACATGAATGCCAATAGCTACGATCGGATCGTTTTTCGAGTTTGTGACTGTTCCAGTAATCACACCGCCCTTGATCAATACCAATTGCACCGAATCGCTTTTGCTTTGAACGGCCGGGCCAGCTTGAAGTGGCTTGGAAATATATCCAGGCACCGAGGCATTGACCGTATACGCACCTTGTTGGAGGCCACTGTAATTAAAAACTCCGTCGCGGTTGGTTGTTGTGTTCGTAACCGGAAGCGCGTCAGGTGTGTCGGGTCGCACCCAAACGGTCGCATTCGACAGTGGTTGACCGCTTTCATTCACAACTCTGCCGCTGATATTGCCCGTCTTTGTTTCAACTTTCGCGGTTGCCGGGATGGCTCGCGTCCGTGGCAGTTGTACCAGTTGCGCCGTTGCGCCGGCCGCGGCCAACAAGAGGATCAGCAAAGCTCCTGCAGTGTGACGATGAGATCTGATTCGGATTGTCATTTATGGTCTACTGAGGAGAGGGCTTCGGCATTTGAAGTGTGACTTCTACGTCAGTTACAGCGCCGCTGGTAACTACGACTGTCTGTCGTGTTGGCGGGATGTTCGATCTTTGAGCCGGAGGTGCAGTCATAAAGATACCAACTACCATTTCATACGTGCCCGGAATCAAACGATCGATACGGAAGTGGCCGCGCGCATCTGCATCGACGGGTGCAATATTAGAGCCTGGACCAACGTCTTCACTTCTTCTGACGAGAACCCGAAGCCGGCCAGTGGCTGGTAGTTCGTAGCCAGTTGGTAGACTAATTACTCCGGCAATCCCTCCATTTGCATCACCGACCGTGACGCGTAAGCCCGTAATCTGCTCGTGCTCCCTGATCTCCATATCACGCGCAACCATTCCATCGCGTTCCATACGGATGATCTGAAGGGGTTCGCGCGGTTGCAAGAAAAGCATGAGTCGTCCTGCTGCCAGGCCCGTTATACGAAAGCTTCCGTTGGGGCTGATGGTACTGGAAGGCTGGGTTCGTCCAAGATAGCCGCCGGCGACTTGTCCAACGATTCGACTGGTAAGCAGACTGGCTCTAACCTTCGCATCATCGGTTCCCTCGAGAATTACTACGCCTGAAACGGACGCTCCTCTCGAAGTCTTGATCACCAAGCCTTCAACGTCACGATCAGTCACCTCAAACTGTACCGCTTCAGATTGCCAGTCCGAGTCAGCGGGTGGCTCTGAATAAACCGCATATTTTCCGGGTGGCAGGTTTTCGAGTTTGAATTCACCATCTTTGGTTGATTCCGCTACATTCTGGGATGCGCTGATACCATATTGCGTGAACATCTGGAGTCCGACGCTCGTTTTCGGCAGCGGTTGATTCGTATCACCGTCGATCACGCGACCACGCGCGATGTAAGTGCGCATTGGCCGGCCGAAGGTGATATCGATATTTGTTGCCTCACCTCCTTCGGTGACATCGATGACGGTCGCCGCGGCAAGGTCAACAGCGCTCGGGTGAAACGTGCGCGGGTAGGTACCGTCCGGCCGGCGAGTGCCTGCAGAAGAGCTTGCGTCTCTTCCAGCAGACACCGTGTATTTTCCCGCAGGTATGCCGTAGACTCGATAAATTCCTCGGTCGTCTGTGCGAATGTTTCGGAAGTAGGGAACTCGTTGGGATGCCGCAGCAGGGAAGACGTAAACCATTTCTTCGATCACGGGATTTCCGTCGGCGTCAATCACTTTGCCCGTAATCACTCCGCCCTGCTCCAACGCGAGGTTGATGTTCTCGACAGTTTCATTCTTGCCGATCATTAGAGTCTTGCGGCCTTCCGTCACTACGTAGGCAGCCGATGCAGGTGTCACGTCATAGGTGCCGGGCAGCACGTTTGTGATTCGATACTTTCCGTCTTCGTCAGTGACGCCTCTAAAACGAGTCGGGCGAAAGTTCGAACGAGTCTGGTCGCTGACGACTAATCCCACAACGACGCCCTGTAGACCCTTACCGCCAACCGTCACCTTGCCGCTTACGGTTGAGGTCGCAGTCTTATCGGCAGCGCTTTGTGACAGCGCAGTGGCAACAGAACTTAAGAGAAACAGGATACAGAGGATTGTTCGAGGACCTGAGAAGACCATAATGACTTCGCTTTGGGCGCTCCAATCATACCGCAGCTATCCACAGATTACACAGATTCTGTAAATTAATCTGTGTAATCTGTGGATAAAGTTTTATTGACATTCTTCCGGTGTCTGTTTAATCTTCGCCTGCTTTCTCGCCCGTTAAACCGTTCTAATACAAACCTTTCATGTGTTCGCTCCCTAAATGAAAAATGAGAGCCTAACGCCAGACGACTTCAATAGGTTGCTTCAGTGGCTGGATACTAACCCTAAGCAAGCAGCGCTCAAGTATGAAAAGACTCGCGTTCGTCTGATTACGTTCTTCGCGTGCGGCGGCTGCGGGAGTGAAGCTGAACGACTCGCGGATGAGGCTTTCGATCGCGTAGGCCGCAAGCTTCTGGCAGGTCAGGTTCCCGATTCTTTCGAACGAGATAAAGTTTTCTATTTTCTGGGATTCGCGAAGAACATTCGCCACGAGTTTCTCAGGGGGCCCAAACCGGATGAGATGCCCGCGCAGGTTGTCTATCGAAACGACGACAAGAACAATCCCGATACTGAAATCGAGCTTCAGTGCCTCGATGAATGTGTTGACGAGTTACCGAAGGAAAAACGCTGGCTGGTCATCGAGTATTACCTCTTTGAAGGAGCAGCGAAGATCGAACACCACAAAAAGCTGGCGCAGCAGTTAGGCATAGACACGAACACCCTGAGATTGCGCGTACATCGGATCAGAATCCAGCTGAAGCCTTGCATTGAAGAGTGCGTGGACCGGAACCCTTCCATTTCGTGATGTTTGGGCCGGGTGTGGTAACGCTTTGGCCGAAAAATACAATAAAGAGTAGCAGGTCTCCCGAGACCAGAAGGCGTTGCTGTAAATGACCAATGAAAAAGACCCGATCAGATTGTATTTGTTGGGCAATTTTCACGGCCAGGATCAGGAGGAGTTCGAGCGACGGCTGTTCGCTGACGACGAGTTCCTCGAAGAGGTAATGGCCGCCGAGGATCAGTTGATCGACGACTTCCTGACCGGTGACTTGACCGCCGACGAAGCTGCGAGGTTCGAGAAGAACTTTATGGTGACCGAGGCGCGACGGGAGAAGTTGCGTCTTGGAAAGGCCTTCAGAACGTATGCCAGGAAAGCAAAGCGAGAGGCTCTCAAACCCGTTCCGGACATAGGATGGAACTGGCGCCAATGGTTTACGCCTCTGGTTCTGCAACGCGCCGCGGTCGCCGCAGTGATTCTGATTGCGGCCCTTGGCGTGTGGCGCGTTTACTTCTACAAGTCTGACGTAGATAAGGGCCTGCTGGCACTGAACAATGCTTATCGCGAGCAACGTCCGGTTGAAGCGCGTCTATCAGGGCAAGGTTACGCGCGGTTTTCAGTCACGCGAGGCGGAGAATCCGGCCCGGTGAATTCACTTGAGTTGGACCATGCCGAACGTTACCTGCGTGATGCAGTTCGAGACAACCCGAATTCACGCTCCTATCACGCACTTGGCAAATTCTTTTTACTACGACGCGACTTCGATCAGGCTATCCAACAATTTGAGCAGGCGCTAAAAACCGATCCGAACAGTGCACCGATTTACGCTGATCTGGGCGCAGCTTTGCTGGAGAAGGGAAAGCTTAGTCTGGATCAAGGGCGTTCCAATCCGACCGGCGCCGAGTCTGGCAGAGGCATGGAGGAACTCAGTCGAGCTGTCGTAAACCTCAACAAGGCTTCAGAACTCGACACTACACTGCTGGAACCTCTCTTCAACCGGGCGCTTGCCCAACAATATCTCTTGCTTTATCAGGAGGCCGAAACGTCCTGGCAGGAATATCTCAAGCGAGATTCGACTTCGTCGTGGGCCGAGGAGGCTCGGCGAAATCTAAAGATCCTGGAAGAGCGAAAGGTCAAAACCTCCAGTACCGAGCAACAACTAATCAATGATTTCCTCACCGCGTATCAAACTAAGAATGATCATGATGCGTGGACGGCATTAAGTCTGAGTCGGAGTCGGACAGGGAACGCGATTACCCAGTTCCTGATCGATGACTTGTTGAGCCTGGCAGTCGGCGGCCGTGAAGCCGAGGCAAACGATAAAAAGGATATCCTTTTATACGCGGGAAAGCTCGAGGAGCGGACGGTCCAGGATCGATTTACTCTGGATTTGGCGCGGGTCTACAAATTAGCTACTTCGTCTCAGCGTGCAACCCTGGTCCGGGCGCGCGATTTGATGAAATCAGCCGTTACGCTCTACAACCGGACTGAATACAATCAAGCCATCGATCTCTTTTCGAAGGCGCGCGACCTGTTCGCAAAGGCATCTGACGAGGGCGAAAAACTCTTTGCGGAAGCGTGGATTGGTTACTGCCACCTCCGCCTGCAGCACGCGGATATCAGCGTTGAAACGTTCGAACGTTTGTCGAAGACATTTGAGGAGAAGAACTATCGATCATTATTCGCTCAATCTCTATACAACATCGCCAGTGGATTAACCGTCAGGAATGAACATTCCAAAGTGTTGGAGCGGGCCAGGCAAGCACTGGTGGTATCGGAACAGATTCAGGACCGTGCAAATATGGTTCGTTGCTTGCAAGCGGAAACTTCAGAACAACTTGCGTTTGGCGGCTATCGCGAATCACTTGCCGCCACCTATCGCGCGTTAAGTCTCTCAGAGACTCTTCCAACTGACGCGAAACTCACCTGGCCTTTTTACCATGAAGCCGCGATTGGTTTTTATTTCCTCGGAACACCAACCGTCGCGCTTCAGTTTGAAAACGAGGCCTTGCGCCTGGCCCAGAGCGCCGGTCTTACGTTGCAGATATCCCGCTCCTATGACCGTCTGGCCCTGATCTTTGAACGCCTGGGCAAATACGACCAAGCAATGAACAACTCTCAAGAAGCCCTGGCCGCCGGGTCAAAACTTTCTGATGAGCGGATGCGGACGAATATCCAGGCCCACTCGGCATTGATTGCCGGACAGCTTCTCAGAGAAATGGGGCAGCAACAGCAAGCAGTCGACTCTTACGACAAAGCGATCGATCTTTATAAGAAACTCGAACTTGATATTTATCAGTACCGTGCTCGTAAAGGAAAACTACTCGGGCTGATGGCACTGAATAATGATGCGGCGGCTGAAGCAGAACTTAGTTCGGTTCTCTACTGGTTTGAGCAGAACCGGGAAAAGATTGCGGAAGAGAACTATCGCGATAAGTTTTTTGATACAGACCAAAACACCTACGACATCGCGGTTGATTTCGAGTATGGAAAAAAGAAAGACGTAGCGAAAGCGTTTGACTATGCCGAGGCTTACCGTGCCCGATCGCTGTGGGATCTGATGAACACCGGCGCCCAGATCGCGGAACATAACAACGAGCTACAACTCAAGCTCTCTCCTTCAGTTTCACCGCTCACACACAGCCAAATCCAACCACAACTGCCGGGTAAAACGCAGCTTCTCGAATACTCGGTGCTGGACAATAAAGTCATCATGTGGGTGATGACGAGAGAGGGCTTGAAGAGTGAACACACAGTTATCGAACACGGTGAGTTGGATCGGAAAATTAGTGATTACCTACAAGCATTAAAGCGAGCCTCAAATAACGGTGATCAGATCAGTTACCTGGCAAGGACGCTTTATCGGGACCTCATTGGTCCCATCGAAAGCTATCTGGACAAGCGGCTCGTACTTTGTGTCGTTCCGGACAAGAATCTGAGCTTTCTCCCGTTCGCCGCGCTGGTATCGCCGGCGTCGGGCAGGTATTTGGTCGAAGACTACACAATTCAAATTGCGCCTAGTGCGACGATATTTATCAAGGCCTCTCAACGTGCAGAACAACTGGGAGCGAATAAGTCAGAGCAGGCGCTGGTAGTTGGCAATCCATACTTTGACCGAGCGCAGTTCAGTGGACTCCCGGATCTCCCCGCCGCCGCACGCGAGGCGGAAAAAGTCGGACAGCTCTACGCGACGACTCCACTCCTCGGCGATGAAGCTACGGCGCCGGCCGTAAAGGCATTGCTGAATAAAGCTGAGGTTATCCATCTTGCTACGCATGCAGTACCTGATGAGAGATCCCCGTTACTGTCAAAACTTCTGTTGTCAAAGGACGGAAGCGCGGGTGACGCGCATCATGCGTCGAAGGGATTTCTGCAGGCTTCTGAAATTTACGGGATGAAGTTTCCGCACACGCGCCTGGTGGTGCTTTCTGCTTGCCAGACAGGAATTGAGCAAGCGTATCGAGGTGAAGGGGCAATTGGTTTGGCGAGACCTTTCATTGCGAGTGTGCCATTGGTAGTTGCGAGCCTTTGGCCGGTGGAGTCTGAAGCCACGGCCGACTTGATGATTAGTTTCCACAAACATCGCAAGCAAGATCATCTTTCTAGTGTCGAGGCGCTTCGCCGCGCACAACTAGACGTGCTTCACAACCAACAGCCGAACACCCAGAACTACGGCTGGGTCGCCTTCGTCACCATCGGCGGCTATGCGGAGTTTTGAAAGGACCAAAGATGAACCGACGCGACTATTTGAAACGAATGGGTGCTGCGGGTGTGTTAGTTGGTGCTGCGGGTCTACGAGGCTTTGCGCGCGAGGATAGTGCGCAACGATCGTGTCCGTCGGAGGCACCCTGTATTAACCCGGCTCCAGGTGCACCGCAAATCTGGGAGCCAAGATGGTGTGATCCTTTTCCCCGGGTAGAAAGAAGCGAGTATGTCAAACTAATATTTGAAGGTCTAACGGGCTTTGCTCCGCGGCCTGGTCAGAAAACCCCGTTTGCTTGTGATGTCGGTTTTCACAGTAAGGGAGATGGTCCGGTAGGCCATCATTTGCAAATTGTTGCTTATAACAATGCGGTTAACGCCGATAGCTGCGACGAGGTATATAGGACAGCTGTACATGAGAAGATAAAAACGCTAGCACTTGAGGTGCCCCAGCCAAAAGGTGTAAATCAAACCTTTTTTTATCAGCCGGGGCGAGCGTGCAGTAGACAGGAACTCACCGATGATCAGGATTTTCGCTGGATGGTAGATTTTGAGAGCGATTACCTTCATGGAAAATATCTCAAAAAGAACAAGAGCATCTATCGTCCCATACTGACGGTAGAGTACGGAATCTTCTATACACTTCGAAAAACAGCGAGCACATTTCGAGCACAAACAGAAGACGGCAACTACGTCTGCCACCTTGGTAATGTAGCGAATATCATGGGGGCGAACGTTTATGTCGAATCCCGTTCCCACGTCAGGTTGATCGTTGACAACAAGTGCTATGAGGTTTACGCCCCAGGAGAGATCTATTTCAAGAATCACTGTATGAAAGACGACACTGAGGATTATTGCGATTTTAATCCGTATAACCTCAACGATAAGAAAAAACGCAGCGATTTCTTTCTGAACTACAAGGCATTTGACCGTGCGGGGTCACCGGAATTTCAACTCTTTATAGCTGAACGCCGTGACCAAACCATGACGCCTGAAGTGGTTTGCGAGAAGGACAGGCTTACGCCCAAGGAAAGACCTACCCGTGAGGATAGGCTCAATGACGAAGCACCTTGCTCAGGCGCTGGATATGGAAAGGGAAATACGGGACTTCCGCCAAATTCTCCTTGATCGCGGTCTCCTTGATTCTTATCACAACGGATTCATGTCATGCGAATTTCCATCATTATCATTACCTTCATTGTGGTTCTGACCTGCCTATTAGCTTCAGAAGCTACTGTAGGCTCGAGTACTTCTAACACCATGTATCAGCCGTCTGCTGAGTGGACGGTGATGGTGTTCATGAATGGCGATAATAACCTCGAGACATATGCTCTCAAGGACTTCCTGGAAATGGCTAGCGTGACCTACAACCCCCAGGTAAATGTGGTGGTCCAAATGGATCGTATTCTCGGAGAGAGTTATGCATACGGCGACTGGAAACATACGCTTCGATTCAAACTCGAGTACGGAATGACGCCTACCGTATCAGAGGCATTGTCTCCTCAGGAGTCAGACCTTCCCGCCGGAAAAGAAATCAATATGGGTGACCCTGCGTCGCTTGAATGCTTTGTCGAGTGGGCAATAAGAAAATACCCGGCTCGAAAATACATGCTGATCCTGTGGGATCATGGAGATGGTTGGCTACTACGTCACAGTGTTCGCACTCGGCGCAGTTCGAGAGCGGCGAAAGCTCTACGGCTCGATGATTTTAAAGCGGCCAATGCGATTAGAATGGCCAGAGGCGCCGAGCCTCTACGGCTTAGTTTCTCGCTGAACCAGACGCTTGATGCTCCTCATCGCTCTATTTCTCTGGACGTTACGGATAAAGACAGGCTTTACATGCGGGAGGCCCAAAATGCGCTTGAGGGCTCTTTGGGCTCAACGAGGCTAAATTTACTAGGCTTTGACGCGTGTCTGATGCAAATGGTCGAGAACGGTTTTGCGATGCGTCGCGTTGCTGACGTTATGGTTGGCAGCGAAGAACTGGAACCTGGGGACGGCTGGCAGTACAACGACTGGCTCCCAGTCCTCATGGCCGATCCGACAATGGATGCGGTGAGGCTGGGTAAGGAGCTTGTTAAGTCTTACAAAAAAACGTATAGCACCACAGACCGCGCAACGACACTATCCGCACTCGATGTTTCTGGGGACCGAATGCAGACCCTTGCTGACGCCATTTCTGCGCTTGGCGACGCGATGACGGCTAACCTTAACGCGGACTTGAACAGTATCAAACAGGCACGCAAAGACAGCAAACCATTCGCTCCAGGTCGAGGCTATCACGGCATCGACTTGCATCGCTTTTGTGAGCAGCTCCTCGCACAGACAACAGTGCCGCTGCTACGTGCCAGAGCACAAACCGTGAAGCAAATGTTAGAGGGCGGGCTCATTATTGACTGGTACGCTGGTGACGATCGAAAGGGCAAATTCGGTTCGCGGGGGGTAGCAATATACTTCCCCGAGTCGAAGAGCGCCTATCGGTCTGACCGTTATGGTTATGCTTATCGTGATGACAATACGAAGTATCCTGTTGAATTCGTTCAGCGTCACCGATGGGATAACTTTCTCCATGCGTATTTTGAACTCGTTCCCTGACCGATCAGGCTGCACGATGCCTACGCGCAGGAGGTTTAGCGGATGTTACCAGACACCGAAAGTTTGAGTAGTGCATCGCTTTGAATTGTCGATGAGTTTGCCTTCGATGTATTCATCCAAGTTGCGAACTTACCGCATACCAAGGTTTGGTACTGCTCTACTGGCATCACTACCCAAAGTTTGACAGTTCTGCGCCAAGTCTAATATCCTCCGACTATGTTGATTCGAATTCGCGAACAAATTGTGGAACGGTCCGATGAGCGTACCGGCCTGATTCGCGGATTGATTAATCCCTAAGTTTCAACTCCTAATTTGAGCTTAATTGCCGTGAACCAGCGTGTCGCTTCGGTTCGCGGCTTTTGCTTTTAGAACTCCTGCTAAAGACCCGCCCGTCACTACAACAAAGCGCGATTTCGTTTCACCACGAATTCTCCGGAGGTGAAACATGCAAACACGGCAGCGCAAGCAGATTGCTTTAGCACAGAACTTCCTGACGAGTCCGAAGCTGGTCCGACGATTGGTGAGGCTGAGTAGGATTGGTCCGTCTGACACCGTCTACGAAATCGGCCCCGGCAACGGAATAATCACAGCGGCGCTTGCAAGTGTTGCCCGACAGGTTATAGCCGTCGAAAAGGATCCCGAACTCGTACGACGTCTGCGCGAGCGATTTCGTCCAGTCGAAAACGTTGCGATAGTTGCAAACGATTTTCTCAACTACTCGTTCAGCACTCGTTTCGCGGATTACAAGATCTTTGCGAACATTCCGTATAACTGTACGGGACAAATCGTACGGAAGATCCTTCACGAGCGAGCGAACCTGTGCGAAGCCTATCTCATAATGCAGAAAGAGGCGGCGAAGAAATTTTCGGGATCTTCGAGAGAGACCCTGTTCTCGATTCTGGTCAAGCCGTCTTTCGACGTTCAAATCCTAGTGCCACTAAAGCGTACCGATTTTTGGCCCGTCCCAAGCGTCGACTCAGTGCTTCTCTCGATTAAACGCCGCGCGCGTCCTCTAATAGACGTGCAAGACATGGCGCTCTATCGCGAATTTGTACATTACGGGTTCGAGAGATGGAAACCTAATCTGAAGCTGGCATTCAAAAACGTCTTTCCCTATCAGCAATGGAAACGACTCGCCCGCGATCTGGAGTTTCCTTTGAACGCCACGCCCACCGAATTGAGGTTCGAACAGTGGTTGGGTTTGTATGAAGGGTTCAAACAACGCTGTAAGAATTGACAGTGTTTTTGTCGAACGCTGTCAACTAGTGTATCTAATTCGTGAAGGTATGCCATGAAATTCGTTAGCGCCATTATCGCAAGCTTAACGCTCCTGATCACTTTCTCGTCGGCAAGCCTGTCGCATAGCCAGAACACTGAAGAGAAAATCACTGCGGACTCTGTCCTGGCCGAATTGAAATTGGGTAACGGTCACCACGTGGCGCATCGTTACCAGCATCCTCATGAAACGTTGGAACGCCGGCGACAATTGGCGTCTGGACAGCACCCGCACGCCGAGATTCTGAGTTGCTCTGATTCACGCGTTCCACCCGAAATTGTTTTTGATCAGGGACTCGGAGACTTGTTCATAGTCCGGGTGGCGGGGAATGTGGCTACAGATACCGAAATAGGAAGTCTCGAATACGGCGCCGAGCATCTGCACATCCCATTACTTGTGGTCCTGGGACATGAAAGCTGCGGTGCGGTGACGGCTGCAGTGCAGGGTGGCCCGGCCGAAGGTCACATCACCGCGCTCATCAATCTCATAGCCCCGGCGGTGGAGAAGAGTCGAGGTATCTCGGGTGACCCGGTGGCAAATGCGGTTCGTATCAACGTCGAGATGGTCGTAAAGCAACTCCGCACCTCGACGCCGATACTCTCCGAGTTAGTAGCTCACGGCAAATTGAGAATCGTCGGCGCAGTCTACTCAATCGAGACTGGCGCCGTGACGTGGCTACCGGACGCCAGCTGATCCATTTCACAACACAGCGTTACGTAATGCACTAACCGCTGCCTGGGTCTTTGGTCCAAACCCCGTGTTAACAATCCAACGCTCTGGTGCGTCTGAAGGGTGATGATGAGCCATGCACGAGCGTTTTTGGCTCTATTGCATCCACGACGGTGCTTGGATACAGTCAGTACCACCTCGCGGTAGCGGGTGGGTACGCCGTAGGCTCCATAAAAAAGCTGCGCCTGCACCCACCCGCTACCGCAAGGTGGTACTGACTGTATCCAAGCATATTTCGTGGGTGTAGCCTCCCGAATCAAGAGAAGGATCCCTCGATGACTAGAAAAAACTTCTTATTTGTTCTTACTGTTCTCGCGTTTCTTTCAACCGTCACCTCGGCTCAGGTTCCCGACAAGCAGAAAGTTGTCGCGGGCGCTGAGCGGGCGTTTGAGAAAGTTACGAAGGCCTACGTTGCACCTGCACCGGGCTGTGCCGCCGCTGTGTCACTCAATGGAGAGGTAGTGTTCGAGAAGGCGTTCGGCCTTGCGGATATGGAGCACAACGTTCCAAACACAACGCAGACTATTTTCGAGTCAGGATCAGTCGCGAAGCAGTTCACCGCCGCAAGCCTGGTCCTGCTGCAACAGGAGGGAAAACTGAGTCTCGACGATCCGGTCAGAAAATACATTCCCGAACTGCCCGATTACGGTGCGCCGCTCACCATTAGACACATGTTGAATCACACGTCCGGTCTGCGCGACTGGGGTACCGTCATGAGTCTCACCGGCGCAGGTCGAGGTGATAGAGTCATCAGTCAGGATCTCGCACTCGACGTCATCACACATCAGCGTGGACTCGACTTCACACCCGGTTCGGAATACTCATATTCCAACAGCGGATACAATTTGGCAGCCATAATCGTCGAGCGCGTTTCGAAACAGAAGTTCCCAGCCTTTGTCGAGGAACGTCTGTTCAAGCCACTTGGCATGAATAACAGTTCATGGAGAGACGACTACCAGCGCATTGTGCCAGGCCGCGCTCAAGCGTATGCGCGCCAGGGCAATGGACCATGGCGACTCAATATGCCCTTCATGAATGTTTACGGAAACGGCGGCATGCTCACGACGGTCGGCGACTGGATGAAATGGAACGCGATGCTCGATTCGCAATCCCTCGGTGCACCTCTTGTTGCTGCGCTGGAAACTCGAGGAGTGCTAAATGATGGCCGGAAGATTGCCTACGCGCTTGGCCTCGTGGTCGACACGTACAAGGGACTGAAAGACGTCTCGCACGGCGGCGCGACCGCCGGTTATCAGACTTTCCTCGCGCGATATCCCGACAACAAAGTCTCGGTGGGTGTCATGTGCAACGGCACTTCGCCGAGTGCTGGAGGAATGGCAGCAAGCATAACTGATGAGATCTTCGGACCATATCCCGAAGCACCCAAGACCGACCCACCCAAGATCTCAGAAGACGAGCTGAAGAGATTTGTCGGTATCTGGCGGAATGAAAAGACGCATGCTCCGGCGAGATTTGTCGTTGAGAGCGGGGTGCCCCGATGGAGTGGCGGGCGTCTTATTCCGATGGGAGGCGGGCAATTCACTGCGGGCGGCAATCAATTAAAGTTTACGTTTGATAAGGACGGCAAACCGGTATCTGCTGAAACGCTCGACTCCGATGGTGAAGTCAGACGCTTTGCTCCCGAGGTGGAGTGGAAGCCGACACCGGCAGATCTTGCATCATTCAGTGGCGATTGGTTTAGCGAAGAGGCTGGGGCGATGATCAGTTTCGTCGTGGAAGGTGACAAGGCCTTCCTAAAACAGCGACCAGCGACCACGTTGCCGATGCAGCCGCTTTATAAGGATCATTTCGACGCGCAGGGATACGTCGTGTGGTTTACACGCGACAAGAATGGAAAGGTCGAACGTTTGCACGCCGGGGCATCACGAATGCGCGATATGCCGTTTGTCCGTGTGAAGTAGGACCGCAGATAAAACGGATTGATAACGGATTTATCCTTCACCGATCCGTGTCATCGGTTGGCTCGATAGCGCCGTGGCCAAGGAGTCTCTCGAGGGTTTCGAGCGAGTGGCCGCTATCTAACAACGTGCTCACGGAAGCTGGAGAGTCTAGCGCCTCCCAGAGATCCAGTTCTTCCGTTGATGGTTCATGCCACAACTGCGGGAGACCGGGGCTGAACATTACGATTACACCGTCCGAAAACACTTCCGCCAGGCGAACCACTGCTGCGTAACTGCCGCGACGCAAGCAACAATCCGGGCCTTGCAACGCTGCAGGATCAGGCGGGACAAAGACATTCGCTCCGTTGCTCGCGCGCAGCGTGGCGCGTTCGAACTGGCAGACCGTCAATTCGCGCGGACGATCGGACAAATACCCGCCAATAAAATCCAGGAACGATTCAGCTTCGACGAAGAAAAAACTCTGAGCTCCCGAGCCTGAGTCGACCCACTCATCGAGTAAACGCTCGCGTTCTTCCGGCGGCAGCAGTGACAGCGTTAGGTGGGCTGCCTTGGTCGCGCGCGCAATGCACCACGACCGTTGCACGCCGGCATAGAAACGAAATTCAGCAGTGCCTCGAAGATTTTCAAAGTACCGGCTCTCGCTTTCGTCGAGGCTGATGCCGCGCACGTAATCGTCGCGATTCTGCTCGCGTAGCATTCTTCCCAGAGCTGTTTGAAAATCAATTAGCGCCATGTCTCGAGTTCCATATCTGCCCGGCTCGCTTCAACTCATTCTCGATCGACGCAGCGCCGAGACGGACTGCATGGTCTTCAAGTAGCTCAAACACCACTCCCGCAACGTTGGGCACACCCGGCAAGACATAGTCCAACAACTCCCAAACCGGTTCTGGTACCCGGCCATCGTGAGCGTCCATCCAGAAGCCATCCCGCCACGACCCACCGGCGACATGTATTTCAATCACCCGGTCCAACGGCAGCGTGTCGATTACTTCGCGCGCATCGAAATGATGATTGACTGCGTTGCAGTAAAGGTTGTGCAGGTCAAGCAAAAGATAACAACCGCTCTTTTGTGTGAACGCATTGAGAAAACCGTATTCGTTTCCGATTTCCGGATCAGCGGGAAGCGCGGAAAAATAGTGCGCCGGATTTTCCAGCAGGAATGGAACACTGTAGCGCTGTTGAATGGTTGTACTTCGCGCGGCTACAAGTTCAACGGCCTCGACCGTGGCGGGCATGGGCAAAGGCACTCCAATCTCGAGGGTCGAGTCGTTATCTCCGGTGATTGTCTGAAATCCCAGATGCTCGCTGTGCCAGACGAACGGCCACTGCTTTTGAAAGCAGTCGAGCATTCTAAGGTAGGCGTCGTTCAGCCCGTGAGCAGAGCCAATCGACAGTTCTACGCCGTGGACCACCACCGGCAGCCTGGCGCACGTGTCTTGTGCCGTCGCCAGACGGTCAGGGAGGATTTCGATCTGAGTCGTCTTTCCACTCGCTCGCTGCCGGCATAGTGTCTCAGGCGTGATCTCTACAAAAGTTACTAATCCACTCCGGTACAGATCTGCCGGCAGCGCCGCAAAGTATGGGAAGCCTACTCCCAAAGGCTGAATAGGCTTCCCGTTAATTGGAAGGACGGAATTATCTGGCATTGATGTCCACTGAAATAGCGCCCAGTTTTTCCATGTCTGGATCGGGATCTCCAAGAAAATGGACATCGATATAAGCAATTCGGCCGCAGCCTTCACAGCCCGCTCGACCCAGGACTTGCGCCACTAGTTTGTTGATAGTATCGCCAGTCTGTTTCCTCGGACCATTCGGATTTAGGGACACGCTAACGCGGCTTACGCTCGATCTTTTTGTTGTGGCCATTGATGTTCTCCTTAAGGGCGCATGAAGCGCTTTTTTTGACTCGGCAGGGAAAAACGAAGCGGCTTCATAGCGGTTGGAAAAAAATTTACCAGCGAGTCAACTGGACGTTTGTAACACGTTAAGCGCGCGGCATCTTATCAGATGAGTCCTTCCAGTGACTAGATCGATTAATGGCATGGTCCTACTTCGGACAGGATGCTGGTTAGTTTAAATACGCCGAAGGCGTTCGCTAAATTCCAACCCTGCGCTCAATTAGCGAACGCCTCCGGCGTACTTAAACTGACCCTACCTGGGCATATTCCCGGTTTTACGGAACGTCACCTCTGTTCAAGCGTTAACTGTTCTGGCAAGGTTATTACCAACCAGAATGTCTATGCGAAAGCTCGCCCTCGCATTTCCACCTGAGACGCAGAAGCTGTTGCTGCAACCGGGACGGGAGATTTCCACTCCGCCAACAGAAACCCAAGCCGAAACGATCACCGTGAGTGGATAGCCGCGCTCGGCAGCTATCCCTCAGGATCTTTCGCGATCTTCAGCTTACATTTGCCAACGACGCAACAAACGGCAGGTAATTACCACTCAGCGAATGATTGTTTCCGAGACTTTCCAACTGAGCGCAATAGACTATCTGGTTGCTACTGGCGCACGCCTGCATAAACACCAGGGTGAGCGGGCCGATAGAGAAAGAGCCAGGCGGCAAGGTCGGCACGATATCAGCCGCGTTTATCACACTGTAACTATTCGGCACGCTTGCCTGAAATAGGTCAGCAAACTTTGATTCGGGAGCAATCACTCCGTGGGTTGAGATATTCGGAGGCGCGAAATTGTACATGTACAGATCCGAAAACGACTTGGGGAAGTTGCACGCGATGTCCATCGCCGCAAAAACGGCCAACGCAGCGCCCAGGCTATGGCCGGTGACATAAAGCGGTACGGATGAATTCCAACTACTGGATTGCAGTAGGGAAGCGAGTTGCTGAGCTATGGAGCCTTGCGGACGGGTAGTGTCACCGCTCGGTGCGACACCGTCAGTTCCCTGAACGTACATTTTATAAAACCCTCCAGGAACATCTCCCGGGTCTATCACGTTGGTGTTGAGTGCGAAAGTCGTCGGCAAAATGTCGACATCCGTGACCCACTCTTCGTATGTCTTGGTCCCGCGTAAGGCGATGACGTTGAATGCAGCATTGCCCTGATTGTCGGATGCCTGAACCGCGAATCCGAAGGGTAGGGTTACGAAAGCGCCCGGATCCGATGAGGTGAATCCCAAACCGACTGCCTCTGAACCGGTGAAAGGAATAACACCGGCGGAAGAACTGAGTTGAGTGAACGTGTAATTAGTCGCATTGGAGCCGCTTGCAATATTCAGCCCTGACAGTTCACTCGCCGTCAGAGCGGTTGACGGTGAAGCTTGCTGCGAAAGCTGTGTGTAGGTCAGCGCACAGCATTGGGCCATGATGAGCGCAGATGTGGCCTTGAACGGCATGCCGGGAATCGAGGCAGATGGGGCGTTGACGAGAGGCGTCAAAGCAAACGTTGTCATGATTTCATTCTCCTTACCGCGTACGCGCGGTGGTTAGATAGGACTGCTATTAATCTCTCGCGTGAGAAATTTGGTGCCTAACGCTTTTAATCGATTGCCATCCCTGTGCCAAATGGAATTCGTAGTAAATGTGAAGATTTGCGGCGTAAGCTATGTCATTATCGACAATGAAGCCTGTCGCGATTGACACCTTGCTCTTTTCCCACCGATTACACAAATTGAATTATCGAATCTGTGTAATCTGTGGATAGACCGGATGTCTTGCGTCTTGCGTCGGTTTCCCATTATATTCCAGCGTCCGCCCAAGTTCTGGAGTTCCCAGACTCCACATTTCAAAGCTTTGACCCTGTCTAAGGAGACCCCCGTCCGGTGATCGGTCAGACTGTCTCTCATTACCGCATTCTCAGCAAACTCGGCGAGGGAGGGATGGGGACGGTTTACGTCGCGGAAGACACGCTCCTCGGGCGGCGAGTCGCGATTAAATCACTAAAACTTGCTTCGGTTCCGAGTCAGAAGAACTATCGCCAGAGATTCCTGCGCGAGGCGCGCGCTGCTTCCCAACTTAACCATCCGCACATCGCGACCGTACACGAGTTTGGCGAAACCGAGGATGGGCAGCCTTACCTCGTAATGGAGTTGATCGATGGCCAAAACCTCAGCGACTTATTGGATGAGAATCCATTGCCGGTCGATCGCGCGGTCGGGATCGTAAAGCAGGTGGTGGAAGCCATTGCTGAAGCACACCGTCACGGAATTATCCATCGCGACATCAAGCCCTCGAACGTAGTCATCAATCAGCGCAATGAAGTCAAAGTGCTGGATTTTGGAATCGCGAAGCATTTCGATCCCGATGGTCTAACAACCCAGCGAGTTGGCGACGGGGAAAATACAACTCAAACACTCGAAGGTGTGATGGTCGGCACACCCGCTTACGTTTCGCCGGAGCAGGCTCTCGGCACGAAGGTAGATAAACGCAGCGACATTTTTTCTATCGGCGCGCTGCTTTATGAATGCCTGACTGGCGAACGTGCTTTTTCAGCCGAGACCGTCGGCGAGATCTTTGCGCAAGTCATCCGCGACGATCCGCCGCCGCCGTCACAATTGAATCCGCGTGTGACGCGTGAGTTGGACCGCATTACGCTCAAAGCACTCGCAAAAAAGACAGAAGCTCGTTATCAAACTGCGGAAGATCTACTTGATGATTTGAACACGCTCCGGCTGACTTCCACACCACGGCGATACGATTTAATTGGCGCGCGCTTACGCTCGTCCTTAGCCTCGCTAACATCGCGAACGAACACTCGCAGGGCCGCTTTAATAGTCTCCGCCCTAATCCTCGGCGCCATCCTGTCACTTGTTTGGATATCGATTAAGAAGCAGAGATCTTTTGAGCCGGCTCCAGAAGCGAAGCGTTTGTACGATGCCGGCACGCAAGCACTGCGTGAGGGAAGTTATATCAAAGCAAGCAAGTTATTTGAGCAGTCAATCCAACAAGACAAGCAGTTTCCCCTCACTCACGCGCGCCTCGCGCAAACATGGATCGAGTTGGACTATGAGGACCGAGCAACGGATGAAATGTTGCGCGTCACTGAACTGGTCCCGAACCTCTCGACCTTGCCTCCACTCGATTTACTCTATGTCCAGGCGATCACGGGTGTTGTGCGTCGTAATTACCAGGGCGCAGTTGAAAACTTTGAAGAGATTGCACGGCGATTGCCGGAAGCTGAGAAAGCACCCGCATATGCCGACGTCGGTCGTGCCTACGAAGGAGCTCGAGATCTAGCTCACGCCGCCGGTGCATACGAGGAAGTTACGAAGCGAGATCCGCAAGCTGCTGCTGCCTTCATGCGTTTAGGCGGCGTTTACGGGCGGCAGCAGCTAAACGACAAAGCCCTCGCGGCTTTCGATAAAGCACAATCGCTGTTCGACGCTCAACACAACGTCGAAGGCATGGCGGAGGTTTCGTTTCAGCGCGGAGCTTTCTTTAATCTCAATGACAAGCTGCCTGAAGCAAAGGAGCATTTGCGGCGCGCCCTGGACCTCGCTCTCACAACCGACAACAAGTCGCAGCAGATAAAAACTCTGCTCCAGTTGGGCGGAGTCTTTTACAGCACGGGTGAGACTCTTCGTGCCGAGGAGTACGCGACGCGTGCAGTTGAATTGGCACGTACGGAACAACTGGATAACCTCACTACAAACGGGCTCATCGACATCGGCAACGCACTCTTTCTTCGCGGTGAGTATACGGAGGCGCAGAAACGTTTCGAACAAGCGCTCCAAATTGCGACTGCAAATAAAGGTGTGCGCGCAGAGGCCAGAGCGAAGCTCGCGCTTGGCAGCCTGATGGTTCAACTGGGTGATGGGACCAAAGCGGTGAGTTATCTCCAACCAGCGTTGGCATTTTACCGTCAGGGGAATTTTGGTCGTGAGACTTCACAGGCTTTGGTCCTGCTCGGTGCTGCGAATGAACAGCAGGGGAATAACGAAGCGGCACTCGAATCCTTTAATGAGCAGCTTAAGCTTGCGCAACAGATTAAGGACAAGGCCCAGGTGGCCCAAACTCACGCGGCAATTGGTCTATTGTTTGCGCATCAGGAACGCTTCACCGAAGCAATTGCGCAATACGACGAGAGTTACCAGATCAATAACTCTCTCGGGCTAGGCCCTAAGATGAGTTACGACCTGTACAACAAAGGGAAACTCCTCTGGCAGATCGGAAACTACACTGCAGCCCGCGAAACACTCAAACAAGCGGCCGACGCCGCCAGTAGTCCGGGAGGAATTAATAAACAACTGCTGGCGTGGATTCACGTGACGACAGCGCAGATGTTTCTGAGCGAGCTTAATTACGCTGAGGCTGTAGTGGAGAGTCGTAAGGCTTTGGCGCTGGGCAATCTGCAGGATAAAGGTTTCTTTGTCCAGGCGTCATATACCGCGGGGTTGGCCCAGCTCAACTCTGGCACGTCGACTGCAATCGCGTCGTGTCAGAAAGCCTTTGACACCGCAACGCAGACTCGCGATCCACGACATGTAGCGAGTGCGCAGCTCGCCCTTGCTGAAGTCCTACTGGAAAAAGGCGACGCAGCAAACGCTTTAACTGTCGCGTTGCAAGCTCAGGAAACTTTGGCTCGCCTGGGCCGCCGTCACTCGGAATGGCTTGCGTGGTTAATCGCCGCACAGTCGAGCCGGCGGCTCAAGAACGATGCGAAAGTTGTTGAATATGCCACGCGCGCGGAAGCGTTGTTGAAGGCACTTGAAAAAGCATTTGGAGCAGATGAATACCGCAGCTATCTCTCCCGTCCGGATGTCCGGCGGTATCAGCAGCAGTTAGACGAACTCCTGCCGGGAGCCAACAATTAACCGCAATCTCGAAAGGAGAATTACGATGAGCACGCCACAAGAAGCAACTGAACTTACTCCATTTGCCTGGGAAAACACGCCAGTCGTCATTAAAACTGGCGGGGGGCAGACTGAAGGCGAGATGGAGCCCCTTCTGATGGACTGCCAAATTTTCATTCAAGAAGTGCCACCCCAGCACTACCGCTTCAAAAGCACGCTTCTGGGAAGTGAGTGGCAGTCGGCGAAGTCAGAGCAGTTTGCCAGCATCACCAAAGTGCTAATTTTTGAGGATGGTAATCTTAACCCGATTAAGACCATTGAGGCAGATCCTCCGGGGCTCGCAGTCGTGCAAGTCTCTTACGCGCACGAAACGGTGATCGTGTCGGAAGTAGCACTGCCGGATTCCGACGAAAACAAGAGGCTTTCGATCAGTTCATCTCGGCCATTTGGAGTAACTGCTGATACGCCGACTACTGAGTGGAAGGATTCCAAGGGCGGCGTTCCTGCAGACAACCCATTTGTGGTCTTCACACAGGGCCATCAGGTTGTTAGGTATCAGTGCGCGTCGACGGATGTCGAAATCCAAATCATGGTGGAGTGGGGCAAGAAATAGATACATCTCCCTCGAACAAACCCCGCACCGAACACAAAAGCACGGATTACTTTCCAAGTAATCCGTGTTTTGTTGCCTTCCAAAGATTTGGTTCTGCTTAATCCTCCATTTGCGCGGGCGAATTGTTCAGATCCTCTACTGCCGGCCCGGCGATGTGAACAACGATTTAACCGGTGGCAGACTACCCAATTGCTACCGTCGTGCCATGTGGTTTCGCCCAAAACTCCGCACTTTTCCACCCGCATGTATGTCATAATCGACACTCCGAACTGTCGCAATTGACACTCGCACTGACTTGCACTAAAAGTTTTTGAGCGAACCTCCTTGCTCCGGAGGAGCAATATGTTTATAGCACCCGGTCATCCGTAATCGTTTCCGCTCCGTAGGAGCGGGATGTAGATCGACGATGGCAGAGGACATGGCGCTCCGCAGGAGCGCGGAATCATTATGATTGAGAGCTATAAACATCGTGCTCTTCCGGAGCACTACGCTCATAGCCGTCAAGTATTAACCGCTTTTAGTACAAAGACACTCGCTTTCACTCGGCAAGCGTGACTACAACAACACCAAGACTAATCGCTATCTCCGGACCGGTATTGGGAACGACTTTCGCTTTGACTCAAGAGGAAGTCTCGATCGGCCGTGAGCCATCCAATCCGATCCGCGTCAACGATCACTCTGTTTCGCGACGTCACTGCCTAATTAAAAGAGAAGGGGAGTCGTTCCGAGTTATCGATTTGGAAAGCTACAACGGCACATTCGTCAATGAGGTTCCGGTTGGAGAGCATTCGTTGAGTCATGGAGATCAAATCTCGGTGGGCACTGTGCGGTTCGTTTTCCTGACGAACGACGACGAAACGTCTGCCGCGAGCCCGGTTGAACTTGGCGAAGATCAATTAGTGAGTCCCACGACAATTCGGCTCCATCGGAAGGACGCACTCTATCTGAAGCCGAGCGCGGTTGTTGCGAATCTTCCGGCGAACGCACGCATCGCTCGTGATCTAAATGCGTTGTTTAAGATCAGCACCCTCTTGAGCAACATTCGCGAATCAACTCAGCTTCAACGCTCGCTGCTTGAAACTGTTCTGGACACCATCCCGGCCGAACGTGGCGCGATATTGCTTGTGAGAGATGATTCAGAAGAACTGATCGCTTCATACGGAACAGACAAAAGAGCAGAACAACCTATTCGAATCAGCCGCTCCATAGTGGAGAAGGTGCTTCATGATGCCGCCGCGATGCTGTGTGTCGAGACAAACGACGACAAGCTTCTGCGCGACGCTCAGAGTTTAGTCGCAGCACACGTTTGTTCGTTGTTGTGTGTGCCGCTGGTGATTCGGGAGCGTGCAAAGGGACTGATCTATCTCGACACCAGTAACCCGGCAATCACACTCGACGAAGGTCACTTGCAATTACTGACGGCTGTTGGCGTCATCGCGAGCGTTGCGATCGAGAACGTCCAACACTTGCAGTGGCTCGAGGGTGAGAATCAACGTCTGCATCGTGAGATTAGTCTCGAGCACAACATGATTGGTGAGAGTCCGCGGATGCGTGAGGTGTTTCGATTTCTGGAAAAGATCGCGCCCACAGATGCCACCGTTCTGGTGCGTGGTGAAAGCGGCACGGGCAAGGAGCTGGTGGCCCATGCGATTCACATCAACAGCAGTCGTTCCGAGAAACCGTTCGTTGCAATCAACTGCGCAGTGCTGTCGGAGACGCTCCTCGAAAGCGAGCTTTTCGGTCACGAGAAAGGGGCTTTCACGGGCGCTGTCGCGCAGAAGCGAGGGCGGCTTGAAGTGGCGGATGGCGGCACGCTTTTTTTGGACGAAGCGGGTGAGTTGACGCCAGTGACGCAGGCGAAACTGCTGCGCGTTTTGCAGGAACGGCAGTTTGAGAGAGTGGGCGGCACACGGACCATCAGCGTCGATGTGCGCATCGTCGCCGCGACGAACCGGAATCTCGAAGAGGCGATCACAGCCGGAACGTTTCGCCAGGATCTGTACTACCGTCTCAACGTGATCTCGTTCACGTTACCTTCGCTAAGAGAGCGGCGCGAGGACATTCCTTTACTCGCATATTATTTCATCGCGAAGTACAGCAAGAAATGTAAGAGACTTGTCAGCGGCATCTCTGAGGAAGCGCGTAATTGCTTGATGGCCTATGACTGGCCCGGCAATGTGCGCGAACTGGAAAATGCGATAGAGCGAGCGGTGGTTCTTGGCAACACAGACGTGATCATGCCCGATGATCTCCCGGAATCTCTGCTGGCCAGCGGTCCTGCGTCGCAGCACCTGCCGAACTATCACGAAGCAGTGAGTGAGATGAAGAAGAAGTTCATCCTGCAAGCCATCGAACAAGCGAACGGCAACTTCACCGATGCCGCGAAACTCCTCGGCATCCACTCGACAAACCTCCATCGACTAATCCGAACTCTGGGATTAAGGGACTCGATCAGTAAATGATCCGTGTCATCAGTGGTTAATTGGCCACAGATGACACGGATCTCCTAGCGGATTTTATGTGCGCTTAGCCTCGCGAGGTTGAGACTTCTGAGGGGGTCGCATGGGTTTGCCGTTGTCATTGGCTTCTGGTGAAAACGATCGCTCTCGATCCCAATGACGGTGCATCGCGATCGCCTGGATAAACTCCGTCGCCAGTCCCTTGAGTTCGCCGTTGCTTCCAACCACCACTCCGGTGTCATTCATCTGGTCTTCACCGTTACTGCCGTCCGATGGTGTTCCCACGCTCAACCTTGCGAGGCGCAATATCTCCGAGCCCTCGCCATCGGCGGCGATAGTCTTACAATGCTTGTAAGCCTCGTTGATAAACTCAAACACCTCAGGCACATCTTTGAGAGTGTTCACGCTCGCCTCTCCACCCGGAACGTAGACAGCATCAAACAACACCGAAGAAGCAGTCAGAAAGCTGAAGTCTGCATTTGCGATCTGTCCGCCCACACTCAGTACTGTTCCCAGGCGTGGAGCAACTGTGCAGACTCTTGCGCCCGCTGTCATCAGACTCTTCTTCATTTCCAGCACGCTGTCATCATCGAAACCGTCAGCCACGAGGAAAGCGATCTTCCTGGTTTTGATCGTTCGCTTCTCAAAGTTGGGATTCGCAACCATGCTAAGCGTGGGCGAAGCTGTGAACTCAGTCTTAACTTTCTTAGGTTGATACAGTTTCGGATCCGCATCAGCCGGAAAACTCATATTCATTGGCTTTTCCAGCTTCGCGGGTATCGGAACTCCCAACCCGTCCGCAACTCTATTGGCAAGACTCTTGTCGACCTGGGCCAACAGGTACAGCATCCGTTCGCGAATCGGCGGCGTCTCAACTTTTCCCAGCTCGAAGCGAAGGGCGCGCACAATATGGTCCTTCTCCACTTCAGTCTGGCTGTTATAGAAAAGCGTCGCCTGACTGAAGTGGTCAAAGAAGCTTGGGCTACGCTCGCGAATCTTTTGCGCGTCGATCCTTTCCGCATAGCTGGTAAAACCGCCCATGTCCATTCCCGCCTGGAACGGGCAGCCGCCACGTAAGTTATTTGGGTCATAACTTGTCTGACCGCGGTTGATCGTTTGTCGCATGTAACCATCGCGCTGGTTGTTATGAATAGGTGCGACGGGACGGTTGATCGGGATCTCGTGGAAATTTGGCCCACCAAGCCGAATTAGCTGAGTGTCGAGATACGAAAACAACCGTCCCTGCAATAACGGATCGTTAGTGAAGTCGATACCGGGAACGACGTTGGCGATGTGAAACGCGGACTGCTCCGTTTCCGCAAAGAAGTTGTCGACGTTTCGATTGAGTGTCAGCCGACCGATGCGCTGTACGGGAACGATTTCCTCGGGAATGATCTTCGTCGGATCGAGCAAGTCAAAATCGAAACTATGCTCGTCTTTCTCTTCGACAATCTGAACGCCCAGTTCCCACTCGGGATAGTTGCCGCTCTCGATCGATTCCCACAAATCGCGACGATGAAAGTCCGGATCCTTTCCTGAGATCTTTTGCGCCTCATCCCACACGACGGCGTGCAGGCCCAGTAGTGGCTTCCAGTGAAACTTTACAAAGCGCGCCTTGCCTCTCGCGTTGACGAGACGAAACGTGTGAACGCCAAAACCTTCCATCATCCGATAGCTTCTGGGAATCGCGCGATCGGACATGACCCACATGATCATGTGCATCGATTCCGGAAATAGCGAAATGAAATCCCAGAACGTGTCATGAGCCGATGCGGCCTGTGGAATCTCGTTGTGTGGCTCCGGTTTTATCGCGTGGACAAGATCAGGGAACTTGATTGCGTCCTGGATGAAGAAAACTGGAATGTTGTTTCCGACGAGGTCGAAATTGCCGTGCTGAGTGTAGAACTTTACGGCGAAACCGCGGACGTCTCGCGCCAGATCCGTCGAACCTCGCGAGCCGACGACGGTCGAGAAACGCACGAACACCGGCGTTCGCACTGACGGGTCCTGGAGAAAGTCGGCCATCGTATATTCGGCCATCGACTCATAGACCTGAAAGTATCCGTGTGCTCCAGTGCCCCGCGCGTGAACTACGCGTTCGGGTATTCGTTCGTGATCAAAGTGCGTGATCTTTTCGCGGAAGATGAAATCTTCCATCAAGGTTGGACCACGATCGCCGGCTTTCAATGAGTCCTGATTGTCGTTAACGCGGACGCCCTGATTCGTGGTCAGCAGTTCACCAGCCGATTCCTCGAGATTGCCTGCAAGGTCATCCAGTTTTTGATTATTCGAGCCATAACCTGCGGCGGTACGTAATTCAGTCTCGGGATCGGGTGAGCCATTGTTGTTGGCGGGTTTTGCAGTCTTCTTGCGTGTCGCCATGTGATTTTCCCCTTGCTCGCAAATGTTGTCTGGGCAGTTATCGAGCTGCTGCTTTGCTCGCCTTTGGTTTGGTGGTGGTTCTCGATTTTTTCGCACGGGCCGCCTCGATCGCGTCCTTTACGTCCTGCGTTTCTTCGGGAGGCGGTAAGACTGCCGGCATTCCGAGCGCCTGAATCCAGAGTTCACGCGTCCATCCGGTAGTGTGATACAGATGTTCGTCTTCTTCTTCTTCGACTTGGTCATGAGCGGGTTGCAGAAGCGCGGAAGCTTCCTCGTTGATGTTCTTCGCCAATTCGCCGATCAACTCCCAATTGAGATGATCCTTGGTTTCAGCCAGCGTCACACACTCCGCGGCGACGATCTGGGCCGCTTGGGGATCCGTGGTTCGCAGTGCCAACTCCATCGCTTTAACGAGCGATGTTCCGATGTAACGAACTACCGCGCGTCCGGGAGTCTCGGTATCCGGATCCAAACCCAGGTTTGTCAGGATCTCAGTGACGATCTGGACGTGTGATTTTGTCTGCTCGAGATATTCAGACCATTCTTCTCGGAGATCTTTATTTGAAGCACAGCGAAGTGCGGTAGCGTACACTTGCACTCCACCTTTTTCAGTTTCCAAAGCTTGATACAGCAAATCGGTCGGAACGTTTGCAAGCGCTATTTTGGTTGGCATGTTCTTACCTTTCAGATTGTTGATGAATTGCGCATCGCAGAGGCAATTGAAGTGCCCGCGGAAGTTGTGAGGAGGATGCGTGAGTTTGCTACGGGAGATGGCAGCAGGCGCAATTAATGTATGTACAAATTTGGTTCGATGCTAACGCATGCAGGCCCGTTTTAATACAAGCGATTGCATCGGTACGTTACCTCACTTGGATGTAGTCAGTACCACCTCGCGGTAGCGGGTGGGTGCCGCGCAGCGATCGACGGAGCCTACGGCGTACCCACCCGCTACCGCGTGGTGGTTCTGACCGTATCCAAGCGGAGTTTTGCGAGGCTGCGCTTGATCCGCTCGATCGCTTCCTCAAACAGGTTTTCCGCAACTGCATACGTGATGCGAAAGTATCCCGAAACGCCGCACACACTGCCCGCAACTACCAACACATTTGCGTCCTGCAACAGGTAATCCACCAGATCGATATCAGTCCGAATCAACTTCCCATCCTGAGTTTGACTGCCAATATAGTGCTGGATATTCCAGAAGAAGAAATACGCCGCCTGTGGAGTGATGTACGAAGTGTTTGGAACACTGTCAAGAAGCCCGATCGCCTTCGCCCTCCGCACCTTAAGCTTTTCGACTATCGCCGGAATAATCTCGTTCGTCACGTTGAGTGCGGCGAGCGCCCCGTGCTGTATGAATTCATTCACTCCCGAGGTCGAGTAGTTCTCCTTCTGAAGATAAAGATCCGTCCACGACGGATCCGCCGCGATAAACCCGACTCGCAATCCTGACATCGCGTAGTTCTTCGACAGGCCGTTGACCGTCAACACTCGGTCATGAATTTCAGGAAAACTACTGAGACTCGGACACGCCATCTCATCAACTATGACGAGGTTATAAACCTCATCAGAAACTATCAACAGACGCGGGTGCGACTTTAGCACTGCAACCAGCTCGGCCAGTTCTTCACGCGTGTAGACTGCTCCAGTCGGATTATTCGGATTAGTAAAAAGTAGTATGCGACTCTTCCACGTAATACTTTGTCTAAGCTGTTGCGGCGTGAGCTTGAAATTATTTTCCGCACTCGTTTGAATGATCTTGAGCTTGCCGC
>JBKPPU010000194.1:0-20313 GCA_046733695.1 Acidobacteriota bacterium | reverse complement strand
GTGCTGATGCCCAAACGTCAGCTAGGTTGCAAAGACGGCCATCCAATTCAAAATTGATAGTGCCCGCCAGTGCCAGCTCGGCCGCCGATCGCGCCCCCCGCAGTCGCTACCTTCGAGCTGGCACAGCCATTTTAAATCCGCGTTTATCCGCGTAAATCTGCGGCCAATTTCAGCTTTTCGGCCTCAAAGCCCGCTGACTCAATCGTTTCCCCTTCATCAATCGTCAAAAGCTTCCGATCCCTGAGCAAGAATTCCCCATCGATGAGCACAGTATCGACGTCGTCCGGCTGCGCAGAATAGACAATAGCCGAAATCACATCTTCAACCGGCATTGAGTGCAATCGATCCAGTCTGACCAGCGCCAGGTCCGCACGCTTTCCAGCTTCAATACTTCCGATTTCAGCATCGAGCCCCAGCGCCCTCGCACCGTCGATCGTGGCCATGCGAAGAGCGCGGCTCGCAGGCAGCACTTCCGGTCCGTGTAATGCCTTTTGAAGGAGTGCCGCGGTGCGCATTTCTGTGAACATGTCGAGCCGGTTGTTACACGCGGCTCCATCCGCTCCCAGCGACACCGAAATTCCCTGCTCCAACAACTTCACGATCGGCGCGATTCCGGAACCTAGTTTTAGATTGGACGACGGACAGTGAGCCACGTTCGTTTGAGTTGTTTTCAGTGTCTCGATCTCGTCGTCACTGAGATGAACACAATGCGCCAGAGCAACGTGATGACCTGTCAATCCGAGACTGTCGAGATACGTAATATTTCTCAGGCCAGTCTCCTGCTCCACCATTTGGCACTCGGTTGTGTTTTCCGATGCGTGCGTATGAATCATCACACCGTGAGCTCGTGCCAAATGGGCCACCTTCTCCAACAATTCACGAGTACAACTGACGGCAAATCGTGGAGCAAAACAGTAACGAATTCTTCCACTCGCCTTGCCGTGCCAGTCTTCAAGCAGTTCGAGCGACTCAGCGATGGAGTTCGCTGTCTGTTCCTGCAAAGCACGAGGGACTTCGTCGCCTTTGTCCATCATGCACTTGCCCACGGTGGCGCGAAACCCGCTTTCCTCGACGACCTTAAAAACTTCGCCTGTGTGATTCACAGTCTCCATCGTGAGTGCACAGGTGGTGCCACCTTTGACCAGTTCGGCAATACCAAGACGTGCCGACGCTCTGATCGAAGCCGCAGAGTGTGCCGCCTCCATGGGCCACACTCGCTGTTTCAACCAATCGATGAGAGCAAGATCGTCGGCTGCGCCGCGAAAAATTGTCTGACAAAGATGAATGTGTGTTTGTACAAAACCGGGAATGACAGCACAGCCAGCAGCATCGATCACGGTGTCGGCTGTTTGTCCTATGCCACCAATCTCTACTATCCGTTGATCCCGGATAAGCAGATCGCCACGCACAACGGAGTCGCGACCATCCATCGTCACAAGGGTGCCGTTCTTTATTAGAACTGATGACATTCCGACAATAGTTTACGTCACAAAAAGGCACAAGAAGCACAAATGATCCGGCCATAGCCAAATTATTTTGTGCTTTTTGTGCCTTTTTGTGGCTAGATTTTTATTTCGTGGCGGCCTTTACAGCTTCCGGCTCTTCGCGAACGGGAAGACCAAGCTTCACCTTCACATCGCGTTCAATCTTTCGCAGTGTTTCCGGATTCTCTCGCAACGCGACTTTGGCATTTTCGCGGCCCTGGCCGAGTCGTTCGCCCTTGTAAGAGAACCAGGCGCCACTCTTTTCAACGGCCCTTTGCGCAACTGCGAGATCCAGCAGGTCACCTTCACGCGAAATGCCTTCGCCATACATGATGTCGAATTCACACTCGCGGAACGGCGGCGCAACCTTGTTCTTTGCCACTTTAACTTTGGTGCGATTGCCAACCACGCGATCGCCGTCTTTGATCGCACCGATGCGACGGATATCGAGTCGAAGGGTAGAATAAAACTTGAGCGCGCGGCCGCCGGTGGTCGTTTCCGGACTGCCGAACATCACGCCAATCTTTTCTCGGATCTGGTTGATGAAGATGAAGCAGGTGTTTGACTGTGCCACGATCGCCGTGAGCTTGCGCAACGCCTGCGACATCAAGCGCGCCTGCAAGCCTGGCAATGAATCACCCATCTCGCCGTCGAGCTCTGCGCGTGGAACGAGTGCGGCAACAGAATCGACGACAATCACGTCAACGCCATTCGAACGCACGAGCGCTTCGGCAATCTCGAGCGCCTGTTCACCGGAATCCGGTTGTGAAATCAGCAACTGGTCGATGTCGACTCCGAGCTTGCCGGCATAGTCGGCATCCATCGCATGCTCGGCATCGATGTACGCGGCGACGCCACCTGCTTTCTGAGCTTCCGCCACGATGTGAAGCGCGAGCGTCGTCTTGCCGGAGCTCTCTGGGCCATAAATCTCGACGATGCGGCCCCGCGGCACTCCGCCGACGCCGATAGCAGCATCGAGGCTGAGCGAAGTCGTGGAAATTGCCGGTATATCCGACACCTCACGTTCGCCCAATCGCATAATCGATCCCTTGCCAAACTTCTTTTCAATATTCGCTAAAGCCGCTTCAACAGCGCGGCCGCGGTCTGCACTTGCTCGGTCATCAGCCATGACATACATCTCTTTCTTCCGCTCCTCTTCTCAAAGTGAGCAGATGATAGCACAGTGTTTCACACTTGCAACAGACAATTTTCGCTTGAGGGGTGAGGTTTTTGAAACGACCCCTCGTGAGGTAAAGTGCGTGTTCGAGCATGCACTTTACCACATCTTGTAAATCCTGAACATCAGGTTAATCCTGTCACAAACTCCTCAATACCCTTGACCAACTCAGGACTATCTCCGAACCGCTCCATCTCGGCCACTATCGCCGACCCTACCACCACCGCATCCGCATAACGATGCACATCAGCAACCTGCTCCGCGCTCGAAATTCCAAATCCGACCGCCACCGGCAACTCTGAAAACTTCCGCAAACGATTCACGAGCTTCTCGGCTTCAGCGCTTACGGTTTCACGAGTTCCAGTCACGCCGGCACGTGAGACAGCATAGATAAACCCGCTCGCACGGTCTGCCACCAGCTTCAAACGCTCATCAGTGGAAGTCGGCGCCACGAGGAAAATCATGTCCAGATCACAGGCACGCAACTCACTTTCAAACTCGCCTGCTTCTTCGGGCGAGAGGTCAGTAACAAGCACGCCATCCAGCCCCGCCCTCTTTGCGGCCTCGGCGAGACGCTTGAGACCAAACTGAAGCAACGGATTGTAGTAACTGAAGAGAATTATCGGGATGTCGATCTGCTTCCGGGTGCGGGCGACGGTGTCCAGAATTTCCTGCAAACCAAATTTATTCTTGAGTGCTCTTTCCGATGCACGTTGAATCACCGGACCATCAGCCATCGGATCGCTAAACGGAACGCCGAGCTCGATCAACGTCGCGCCTGACTCGGCGAGAGTCATGAGGAGCTTTTCAGTGGTGGCGAGATCGGGATCGCCGGCAGTAATAAAAGGAATGAATCCCTTCTTGCCTTCGCGCTTCAGACTTGTGAACGAGTCAGCGATGCGTCCCAAGCGTTTACGCTCCCAACTCTTCGCGCACGGAATTTATATCCTTGTCACCGCGTCCGGAAAGATTCACGATCAGGAGTTGGTCGCGTGTCATCTGCGGAGCTGTCTTGATCGCCTGGGCTACAGCGTGGGCCGACTCGAGTGCGGGAATGATGCCTTCGAGTTTCGAGAGAAGTTGAAACGCTTCGAGGGCCTCGCTGTCAGATACTGAAACGTATTCCACGCGTCCGGCATCGTGCAGAAACGCGTGTTCCGGACCGATCGATGGATAATCGAGACCCGCCGAGATCGAATGAGTCGCAGCAACCTGACCGTTGTTATCCTGCAACACGTAACTCATCGTTCCCTGCAAAACGCCCGGGCGCCCACCCCCGCCGGCGTTGAAGCGCGCTGCGTGTTGGCCCAGTTCCGGACCCGAGCCACCTGCCTCGACACCAATCATCTTGATCGACGAGTCAGACAAAAACGGATGAAAGAGCCCGATGGAATTCGATCCACCACCGACACAGGCGATCAAACCATCCGGCAGACGCCCTTCCTGTTCAAGGATTTGAGTGCGTGCTTCGCGTCCGATCACACTTTGGTAGTCGCGCACCATGAGTGGGTAGGGATGTGGACCAAGAGCGCTGCCGAGCAGGTAATAGGTGCCGGCCACATTTGTGACCCAATCGCGCAGCGCTTCGTTGATTGCGTCTTTGAGTGTTCGCGAGCCGGCGTTTACTTCACGAACTTCCGCGCCGAGCAGTTGCATGCGGAAAACATTCAACTCCTGACGACGCATGTCTTCGGCGCCCATGTAGACCACACAATCGAGTCCGAACAACGCACAGACAGTCGCGGTTGCGACGCCGTGCTGACCCGCGCCCGTTTCGGCGACGATGCGTTGCTTGTTCATGCGACGAGCGAGGAGTACCTGGCCGATCGTGTTGTTGATCTTGTGCGCACCAGTGTGCAGGAGGTCTTCGCGTTTGAGATAGATTGTGGCGCCGCCGCAGTAGTCGGTCAGTCGTGCGGCGTGGAAGAGGGGCGTCGGTCTGCCCGCGTAGTTGTGCTGAAGGTCGTGAAGTTCTGATTGAAACGATTCGTCGTCACGGCTGGCGAGATAGGCGGCGGTCAATTCCTCGAGCGGCGCCATCAACGTTTCCGGCACAAAGCGACCGCCGTACTGTCCCCAGTGACCAAGCGAGTCAGGCTGTGTGATAGATTCAGACATTTTATGGACAGGACTAACAGGATTTCATCAGGATTAACATGTAAATCCTGCCCTAATCCTGTTAATCCTGTGAAACTAACTTCCAGAATCAGACACCAGGCAACTTTTCCTGCAACGGTGGCGCAACCGACACTCTATCCCGTCCGGAATTCTTCGACACGTACAACGCGCCGTCACTGGCCGAGTAGAGCATTCGCTCGGAGGTCGCGTTCTCCGGACATCCCGCGACGCCGATGCTTACAGTCACATTGCCGACACTCTCGACACGCTTTCCACTCAGCACCACTCGCAAACGCTCGGCAGCTAAAACTGCTCGCTGAAGATCCACGCCGGCAAGCAGCAACGCGAACTCTTCGCCGCCAAGTCGCGCAGCGGTGTCGTTGTCGCGCGAAACGTCTTTCAACGTCTGCGCGATCTGACGGATGACCATGTCGCCCACTGGATGACCGAACTTGTCGTTGACGGCTTTCAGATGATCGATATCGAGCATCAGCAACGCGCACGGCACTCGATAGCGACGCCAGCGCTCAACCTCCCGAGCAAGCGCAACACGGAAACGACGGCGATTCGCAAGTCCCGTCAACGAATCAAGATCGGCGTCCGCGCGTAACAGATCGATCTTCTGCCGCAGCAACACTAGTTGCTGTGTTCTCTCAACCAACAGGTCGAGCTCGTGTGGTAACGAGAAGTAGTCGAAAGCACCTTCGACCATCGCACCGTATCTCAGGCTCACAGTCGAGTGTTCGGATCCGGCCAGCAGCAACGGAATTCCATCTTCTGATTGCGCCAGCAACTTCGCCAGTTCTTTAAATCGCAAGCCCCGCGTCGAAGCGTGTGCAATGACGAGATGCGGTCGGGTTCGGGTCAACGACACCATCGCAGCGGCGCCGTTTGAAACCCCAAAAACGTCGATGCCTCGCGCAGAAACGGCGTCGACGAACTCGGGCTGCTTGTCTTCCGCAATCAGCAAGACGCGGCCGCGCGCACGCTCTGAAGGTCGGGTAATTGGTTCTTTTTCAGGCCGCGGAGTCATAGTTAGACTTAGAGGGATCGTCAAATCAAATAAGTTTATAAAGGGAGGATGTTCTGAAAGTTTTGTGTTTTGGGGCAAGGCTTAGAATACTCCGGCACCGTGACCAATCTCAAGGTTTAACACTCTTGGCCGCCGTTACGAACGCGCGCATCCGGTCGTGGTTCTTTGTTCCGGGCATGGTTTCAAGCGAACTGCAAGCATCGACCGCATACGGGCGAACGGTTTCAATGGCTTCGGCAACGTTCTCAGGCGACAGGCCGCCCGCCAGATAGAGGTTTGGGACGAGCCTGCTGACCTCTTGTGCGATGGACCAGTCAAACGCGCGACCTGTTCCGCCGCGCAGTGTGTTGTGTTTCGTGTCTAGCATGATTGCTTGCACTTGATAATGTTGGATGATGGTCGGATCGAAGTCATGTGACACAGCGAGAGCTTTGATTACGTATTGTTCGGCAAGCTCGCGACAATAATCAGGTGTCTCATCGCCGTGCAGTTGCAAGGCGGTGATGCCGGATTCGTTTGCGATCGTTTGCACGACTTTCGGCGACTCTTCATTTACGAAAACTCCGACTTTTATCACTGACTCCGGCAGCTGTTCGATGATCTCACGCGCACTTTGCGGCGTGATGTAACGCGGGCTCGGCTTGTAGAAATTGAAACCGAGCGCGTCCGCCCCCGCCGCGACCGCCGCGACCGCGTCCTCCAGATTAGTAATCCCACAGATCTTGATGAGTGTCATACGCACTGTGGGGGCGGCCCTTCGTGGCCGCCCGCCGTCGAATCGATCTCTTTAAAATGATCGATCGACTGTGTTGCAAAAGATCGAATTCCACGCCGGGCGGCCACGGAGGGCCGCCCCTACAGTATGTTTCGCAGGGCTTGTTCGGGGTCGTCGGCGCGCATGAATGTTTCGCCGATCAAGAAGCCGCGGAAGCCTGCAGCTTGCAGGCAGCGTAGATCTTCGCGAGTGCGCAAACCGCTTTCGCTGACGAGCAAAACATCGGCTGGCACTTCACGAGCGAGCGAAAGAGACGTCTCCAGCGAAACTTCGAACGTGCGCAGGTCGCGATTGTTCACGCCGATCAGATTGGCGCCGCAAGCCACGGCTCTTCTCATCTCGTCGCGCGCATGAACCTCAACGAGCGCGTCGAGACCGAGCTCGTCTTCAGCCAGACGGCGTAAGTCCAGGAGCAACTCGTCATCAAGTGCAGCGACGATCAGCAGAATCGCGTCAGCGCCCGCAGCCGCAGATTCGTAAACCTGGTACTCGTCGAAAACAAAATCCTTACGGAGCACCGGCAATCTCACAGTCGCCTTAACGGCTCGCAAATCCCCAAGTGATCCGGAGAAGTAATCCTCTTCAGTCAGCACCGAGATCGCCGTCGCGCCTCCTGCCTCGTACCCCTTCACAATCTGAAGTAGATCGGCTTTGGGCCGGATAATTCCCTTCGACGGCGAGCGGCGCTTGAACTCCGCAATGACATGGATTCCATCGCCCCGTAGAGCATTGCTTAACGCATGCCGGGCTGCGGCGCTGCGCACTTCCCCGGCCAAACGCTGAATCTGAGCTAGCGGAACCAGCTCACTGGCAGCGCCCAATCGCTCCCTCTTCTTCGCGATGATTTCCGACAGTATATTCATCACGGGCCGCTCGTCGTCTCAATCAAAAGTTCCAACTTTTGCCGCGCGGCACCAGAGTCGATCGAATTCGCAGCGAGCTTCGCGCCATCACGCAAATCAGCGGCGGCTCCGCCGAGAAAAAGTGCGGCGGCGGCATTCATGATCACCAACGCTCTCGCCTCATCCTTGCGTTCGCCGGAAAGGACGGCGCTCACGATCCGGGCATTCGCCTCGGCATCTCCACCACGCAAGTGCTCCAACGACCCAGCTTCAAAACCAAAATCTCCCGGTCCAATTTCAAACGTCTTCACACTGCCATTCTGCGCTTCGGCGACATGAGTTTTCCCTGCGAGTGTTATCTCATCGAGCCCGTCTTCACCATGGACCACCCACGCCCGTTCAGTGCCAAGCTCACCCAACACACGAGCCAACTTTTCCGCCAGCTCCAGACGCCACACACCGATAATCTGGCGCGGCGCACCCGCTGGATTACTCAAAGGCCCGAGCAAATTAAACGTCGTGTGAATTCCGAGTTGGCGACGAATTCCTGCGACTCTCGCGGTAGCGCCGTGATAAAGCGGCGCAAACATGAAACAGATCCCAATGTCGTTGAGCGCGTTCTCAGAAACCAGTGGGATCGCAGAGACATTAACGCCAAGCGCCGTCAGCAAGTCAGCACTTCCCGCTTTACTACTCGCCGCACGATTGCCATGCTTCGCGACCGGCAGACCCGCCCCCGCGATAACAAAAGCTGCGGCGGTCGAGATGTTGAATGTCTTTGCGCGACTCGATCCCGTTCCAGCCGTGTCGATAAAACATCGATGTTGCGAGATGACGCGAGTAGCTCGCGAGCGCAATCCTTCAGCCATTCCCGCCAGCTCTTCAATCGTTTCACCCTTCGCCGCTAGCGCCACCAATGCTCCAGAAATTTGCGCGTCGGTGGCCTCAGCATCAAGTAACGCTTCAAGTAACTCGAACGCCTCATCACGAGTCAGATCTTCACGACGAACGAGTCGCGGAAGAAAATCAGTTAGACGATGAGTGGCCATGAAGGAAGGATCAGAGCTTCAGGAAGTTTGCAAGCAACTGCTTGCCGTCGGAGGTCAGGATCGATTCGGGGTGAAACTGCACGCCCTCAACTTTCAACTCGCGATGGCGCAGTCCCATGATGATGTCGTCTGCCGTTGACGCGGAGATTTCCAAACACGACGGCAGTGTTTCCTTGTCGACGATTAGAGAATGATACCGGCCCGCCAGAAAGCGATCGTTAATTCCGGCAAAGATCGTTTTGCCGTCGTGACTAACTTCCGAGGCTTTGCCGTGCATCAACTCGGGCGCGCGAATCACGTTCCCGCCGAACGCCTGGCCGATCGCCTGATGGCCCAAACATACACCGAGCAGCGGAACCTTTCCAGCGAATCGCGCAATAACGTCGAGCGTGATACCAGCATCATTCGGCGTCCCCGGACCCGGAGAAATCACGATCCGCTCGGGCCGCAGACTATTCTCGATCTCATCGAGCGTGAGCCGATTATTCCGGCGCACTTCAACCGCCTCCCCCAGTTCGCCGAGATACTGGACGAGGTTGTAAGTGAATGAATCGTAGTTGTCGATAACCAGTAACACGATTAACGTTTGCCTCTCAACAACGACACGGTGCTGGTACGTTTGTTTTCCACCGCCCACCCCAGCGCCGTGATGCCATCGTTGTCCTTCAGCGAAGGATCTGCCCCGCGTTTCAGTAACAGCCGCGCGGCGTCGTCATTTCCAAAGACCGCTGCCCACATTAGCGGAGTGCCACCCAATTTGTTTTTGGCATTCGCGTTTGCGCCTTTATCCAACAGTAGATTAATTATTTCGACATTGCCGTTCTGCGCGGCTCCGTGCAATGCCGTATCACCGTCAGCATCCTGCGCGTTCACGTCCGCACCGTGCGCGAGTAGTTTTTGAGTTCTTTCCTTGTCGTTACGCCAAACGTACGCGAGAAGCACCGGTCGACCCTTCAATCCTCCGACATTGGGATCGAACTCGCGGCTATTCAATATCGCGTCTTCTACCTCCGAATACATTGCTTCAACCCCATGCGAAAGCGCTGTGTACCCGAGGTTGTCTTTGACGTTGATATCGACGCCGCGCGACAGAAGTGCATTGACGATTTCGATATCACCGCGTGCGGCCGCGGAGATAAAGGCGGTTCGACCCTCGCTATCTTGTACGTTGGGGTTGAACCCTGCATCAAAGTACCAATTGAGCGCCTTCATGTCGTGCGCTTTTGCAGCCGCAAAGAAACCCTTCTCGTTAAAGTCATAACCCTGCAACTTAAGTAACCGCTTCGCATCCTCGGGCGAATCCGGCTTGCCGTCACTTTCTGCACAAGCACCCAACAGAAAGAGAGCGGTGATGATTAGCAAACACGAAACTATTTTTTGCATAGCGTTACAACCGCACGATTGATCTTCACAGGCTTCTCCGGCTTTTCGTTTTCCGCGGGCGCCTGGTTGATCGCGTCCACCACTTCCATCCCTCTCGTCACCGTGCCGAATGCGGCAAACTTGCTGTCGAGATGTTGGCCTGGTCCAACGAGAATGAAGAAGTGTGTCGTCGCACTATTTGGCTCATCGGTACGCGCCATCGATACAATGCCGCGAACATGTTTGACGAGTCCCGGTTCGTCCGGAAGCTTGCGGGCCATCCGCTTCGACAGCTCCGCACTCCACTTCTCACTCGTCTGAAGATTTCCTCCCTGAATCACAAAACCTTTGACGACGCGACTAAAGGTAGTCGTATCCAGTGCCCCGGTTGCTGAAAGATTGAGAAAGTTCCTGACTGCCTCCGGCGCGACTTCAGGCATCATCGCGATATCGATGGCGCCCAACTCCGTCTCGAGTGTCACACACTGCGCCGCCATCTTCTCAACCGACGCGCCATCAAACGGCTCAGCAGCGGGCGGCGTCTCGGCCGTACGCGCGTTCGCTTTCTTCGGCGGCTCGATCGGCGCACCCGACTGCGCCATTACCGCCGTCACTAACACTAAAGACAACCCAATAAGCGCAAAAACTCTCATTATGATCCGCGTAAATCCTGTTTTTAAATCCGTCACAATCCGCGTCCTGCCATTTCGATCGCCCGAAACATCGCGCGCGCCTTATTCACGGTCTCCGCATACTCATGCTCCGGAACCGAGTCAGCCACGATCCCCGCACCCGCCTGGACCAGCGCTTCTCCATTTCTTACGACGATAGTCCTGATCGCAATACACGAATCAAGATTATCCGCGTAATCCATGTACAAAACCGAGCCCGCATAAATTCCGCGGCGATCCGGCTCGAGCCCGCGAATGATCTCCATCGCGCGAATCTTCGGCGCCCCAGTTACCGTTCCTGCCGGAAAACACGAAGCGAGCGCGTCGAACCGATCAAGACCATCGCGCAAACGCGATCTCAAACTCGTCTCCAGATGCTGCACATGAGAATAGCGTTCGACGCGCATCAGGTCGTCGACTTTAACAGACCCATAATCCGAAACGCGCCCGAGGTCGTTGCGACCGAGATCGACCAGCATCATGTGCTCGGCGACTTCTTTCTCATCCGACTTCAAATCCTCACCCAACATCCAGTCTTCAGTTTCGGTTGCCCCACGTTTTCTGGTGCCTGCGATGGGCCGGTAATCGAGTCGCTGTCCATGACACCGAACCAGCATCTCCGGTGACGCGCCGACAATGGTCTCGTCGCCGAGTTGCAGAAAGAACATGTATGGAGAAGGATTAATCGCACGCAGCGCTCGATAAATCTGCAACGGATCGCCATTGAACTGCGCTGAAAAACGCTGCGACAGCACTACCTGATAACAGTCGCCGGCGGCGATGTGATCCTTTACCTGTCGCACGCCTTCTTCAAATGCCCGGCGCGGAAAGTTTGACTGCAGTGAAACGTTTTCGACGTTCTCGACAGACGCTGGCGCACTCGCGGGAAGCGCAGTTGTATCGAAGATCTTGTCTTCTATTTCTTTCGTGCGTGCCACGGCATCGTCGTAAAGCTCTCGCAAACGATCGTGACTCCCACCTGCTTCCTCGGTAAACACGATCGAGACAATCTCCAACCGCTGTTTCACGCGATCGAACGCGATCACGTTTCGATAGAACATCCAGACAGCGTCAGTCGGGGCTTCAAGCGGTTGCGTGTGGTCGTCGCGCAAAGCAGGTTCAAACCATTGCGCTGCGTCGTAACCGAGATAGCCGACAGCGCCGCCTGCAAATGGCACGAGACCCGGCCGGCGCGCGAGTGAACGGCCGCGAAAGTAATCTCTCACCCACTCAGTCGCGACGATCGGAAAGACTTCGGTCTTACCATCGCGTTCGACGACGGTTTGCATTCCCTTCCCACGCACGATCATCTCGGGTTCGGCGCCGAGAAAAGAGTAACGCGCGATCCGTTCACCACCTTCAACTGACTCGAGCAGAAAAGAGTACGACGAATCGCGGGCAACGCGCATAAAAGCACCGACCGGCGTGTGTAGATCCGCCAGCACTGAGCGAACCACAGGCACGACATTGCCCTGTCGCGCCTCGCGCTCAAACGCCTCGAAAGATGATGGTTGCAGCTCTAGCATTTCCGTTTTTAGGCGAATCGTGTACCGGTGAGCCAGTGACCACCGTCGACAACTAACACCACACCGTTAATAAAACTCGCGGCGTCGGAACAAAGAAACACTGCCGCCTTCTCGATATCGGCAATGCGTCCAAAACGCCCGAGAGGAATCTGTTTGCGTAGACGATCCTTGATCGGCTCGGGAACAAGCCGCGTCATCCCTTCAGTGTCTTCGATTGGACCAGGCGCGATCGCGTTCACTCGGATGCCGTAACGTCCCCATTCGACCGCGAGATTTGTCGTCAAAGCATCGACACCTGCTTTCGCGGCAGACACGTGAAGCTGCATCGGTGTGCCCAGATAGTGAAGTGTGGCACTGATGTTCAGGATCTGACCGTGATGCTCCTTGAGTTGCGCGAAGGCCGCACGGCACACGTTGAATGTGCCTTTCAGATCGATATCGACCACTGTTCCGAATCCATTTGGCGACAACTCTTCCGCCTTGCAAAGAAAGTTTCCTGCGGCGCCGTTCACAACGATATCGATCTTGCCGAACTCTTCGACCGTTTGTGCGACTGCCTTCTCGACCTCGTCCGGCCGTCGCACATCGGCCACGACTGCGAGCGCCTTGCCGCCATTGGCGTTGATGGCGTTAGCAGCAGGCTGTAGGTGGTCCATCTTGCGGCTCGTGAGCGCGACACTCGCACCCGCTTCGGCAAGCGCACGCGCAATTCCGCCAGTGATACCCGTCCCACCACCAGTCACAAACGCCACGCGCCCGCTCAGAATCGCATCATTGAAAAATTTTTCACTCATGGTTTTGCAACGCCTATCGCCTCTTCAAGTTTGAACTTTCCTTCGTATAGAGCTTTGCCGACGATGACACTGTCAAGACGCAAGTCTCCGGCGTAGCGAAGTCGCTTGATGTCGTCAAGATTCGATACGCCGCCCGATGCCGTCACGTTAATGTTCGCAGCTCGAGCGACAGCAAGGGTCTGCTCGATGTTTGGTCCACCGAGCATACCATCACGAGCGATGTCCGTGTAAACAATGCGCTCGACACCGCATTCCGCCGCCGATCGGGCAAGGTCGGTTGCGAACAACGGCGTCGCCGATTCCCACCCCCGCGTCATCACGCGGCCATCGCGCGCATCGATCCCCACACAGATTCGCGAAGAGAATTTATCGACGAATTCTTTCAACAAGAGAGGCGACTCCGCCGCGACCGTTCCCAGAACAACACGAGCAACTCCCGCAGTGCAAAGTTCCTGCACATCGGTAAGCGATCGAACACCCCCACCGAATTCAACCGGCACATCGATCGTCTCAACGATTTCTTTAACGACCGCGCGATTTGGCGATTCGGCGCCGTTGAATGCACCGTCGAGGTCTACAACATGGATCATCTCCGCCCCGGCAGATGCAAACTCCCTCGCCACTTGGACCGGGTTCTCGTTGTAAACAGTCATCTCAGACTTCCGCCCCTGCAGCAAGCGCACGCATTTCCCATTCTTGAGATCGATCGCCGGTATTACAAGCATTTTATCGTGTATTAAGATCCGCGTTTATCCGCGTTCACTAACGTCATAACCTCATCAAACAAGACTCCATTCGTGGCGATCGAATTGCCGCCTGAAATCGTCCGCACACCGCGCCAATCAGTAAAGGTTCCGCCCGCCTCTTCCATGATCGGCAACAGTGGGGCGCAGTCCCACAAGTTCATCACCGGATCGAGCATCACGTCTGCCCGGCCAGTCGCCACCAACACGTAACCGTAGCAATCACCCCACGTGCGACTCGCCTTCGCCCCCTTTTGCAACGACTCAGCAGCGGGCCCGAAACCGTATTGCGCACACGTTGTAAAATCCGTCGCCAACAACAACGCGTCTTTCAGTTTCGCGGTGTTTGAGACCATCGCCGGTTCCCCGTTCAAAAAACATCCTTCGCCTTTGGCCGCGTAAACAATCTCGCCGAGCGCAGGCATATTTACCACGCCCAAAACCGGCTCACTTTCAACCTCGAGCGCAATCAAAACCCCGTAGAACGGAACGCCATGCACAAACGAAAACGTGCCGTCGATTGGATCGACTATCCAACGCCTTCCGGACAAACCGCGCTGCTCGAGTTCTTCTTCGCCAAGCACGCCATCGTCGGGATATCTTTTGAAAATTTCTTCTCGTAAATAACTCTCCGCATGACGATCTGCGATCGTGACGTAACTGCCGTCGAATTTCGTTTCTATTTCCGGATCTTTGCGAAAATAGTCCAAAGTGATCTCGCCCGCGCCGCGTCCAATTTCCACCGCAAACTGCAGCAACTCGTTAAGCTCGCTTTTCACTGTTGCCCTTTCTGCGTTGTTCGAGTTCTTCTGCAACCTGTGCGAGGCTGACACCACGCGCCACGAGCAGCACAACAAGGTGATAGACGAGATCTGACACTTCAGCGGTCAGCCGCCCATCGTCATCGTTCTTTGCCGCTATGATCGTCTCTGCCGATTCCTCGCCGAGCTTCTTGAGAATCTTGTCGAGACCCTCTTCGAACAGATACGTCGTGTATGAACCAGCAGGACGCTCACGCTCGCGGCTCTGAATCAGCTCGTATAGGTGATCGAGCAATCGTCCCAGCTCGTCCGATCGCTTTTCGACGTCGAAACACGAAACGGCACCCGTATGACACGCCGGGCCCGCCGGATTAACCAGGACGACGATCGCATCGCGGTCGCAGTCTAGCGCGAGACTCACAACCTGCTGCGTGTTACCTGAAGTCGCGCCCTTGTGCCAGAGCTCCTTTCTCGATCGCGACCAGAACCACGTCTGCTTTGTTTCAATCGTTCGCTGAAGACTCTCACGATTCATGTAAGCGAGCGTGAGCACTTCCCGAGTCGTGGCATTCTGCACGATGGCCGGTATCAAGCCTCGTTCATCAAAACGAATCTCGTCCCACTTAATATCGCTGATCTCGCTCATCGCACCTCTAATCCTCTGCCACGCAGATACGTTTTAACTTCAGCGATCGACAGCTCTCCAAAGTGAAAAAGCGATGCTGCCAGCACTGCACTCGCGCCCCCCGCAGTCAGCGCGTCGTAGAAATGCTCGACCTTGCCTGCCCCGCCTGACGCGATCACCGGAATCCGCACGGCGCTCGAAATGGCACGCGTCAACTCGATATCGTAACCGTTGCGCGTTCCATCGCAATCCATGCTCGTCAAAAGTATCTCGCCCGCTCCAAGCTCTTCAGCCTCCCTGGCCCACTCAACGGCGTCGCGGCCAACTGCGCGGCGACCACCGTGCGTGTAGACTTCCCATCCGCCTTCCGCACGTCTGCGCGCATCGATTGCAACTACAACGCATTGACTGCCAAATGTCTCCGCACATGCTTTGATCAAATCCGGGTCTTCTACTGCGGCCGTGTTCAGAGTGATCTTGTCAGCCCCTGCACGCAGAATCGAACGAATGTCTTCAACGGAGCGTAAACCGCCGCCGACAGTAAAAGGAATGAAGACTTCGTCGGCGACGCGTCGAATCAGATCAGCAACGATCGCGCGACTGTCGGACGATGCTGTGATATCGAGAAACGTCAGTTCGTCAGCGCCTTCCAAATCGTAACGCTTCGCCTGCGCGACCGGATCACCCGCATCCGTCAACGAAACAAACCGAATGCCTTTAACGACACGGCCGTTATCAACGTCAAGACACGGGATGATCCTCTTTGCAAGCATCTTTTTAGCCACGGATAACACGGATAAAGTTTCTCAGCATCCGCAACCCGACATCCTGACTCTTCTCCGGATGAAACTGCACCCCACAAATATTCCTCTGCGCGACGACCGACGCATACCGCTGCCCGTACTCAGTCTGGCCCACGACGACCTCTTCATCACACGGCTGGCAGTAAAACGAGTGGACGAAATAACAAAACGCTCCATCCTCAACCCGATCAAACAGCGCATGCTCGCGTTTCTGGTGAATCCGATTCCACCCAACCTGCGGCACAACGAGTTCCTTTCCAAACCGGCGCACCGTTCCCTTCAACAAACTCAGACCAGGCGTCGATCCAAACTCATCAGACTCTTCAAACAGCATCTGCATCCCAACACAAACGCCGAGCAAAGGCGTTCCGTCACCAGCCTTCTGAAGCACAAGCTGGTCGAGACCGCGCTCTTTAAGCGCCTTCATACACGCAGCAAAAGCCCCCACACCCGGCAACACCAGTCGTTGCGCTTCACGCAAAACGTTTTCGTCACCACTAACAATTGCATCACAACCCGTAGCCGCGAAAGCCTTTTCAACCGATCGCAGGTTGCCAACGCCATAATCAATAATAGCTACAGTCATCGTCTAGTTTTAAAGATAAGTGATTCAAAGTGAATGAAAGAACAAGTGAATGAAAGAACAAATCAAATGAAAAGAACAAGTCAGGAAGAGGGGCTTGCCCCCGCTGTTGCTTGGATTGGACGAGCGGGGGCCAGCCCCTCTTCCTGACTTGTTCTTTTGTTATTTTCACAACGATCCTTTCGTGCTCGGCACACCAACCACACGACTATTCCTCTCGACAGCCTTCCGCAACGCGCGCGCAGTCGCTTTGAACGTACCTTCGAGAATGTGGTGCGTATTGCGGCCGCGCAGACAATCGATGTGCAGATTGAACTTCGCGGTCTCAGCAAACGACCGCCAGAAGTGTTCAGCCAGTTCCACGGAGAAGTTTCCGATCATCTGCCGCCGCGTCTGGACCTCGTAGACAAGATAAAAACGTCCGGAAAGATCGATCACCGAACGACACAGCGCTTCATCCATCGGCACTAACGCTTCGCCGTAACGATTGATCCCCGCTTTATCTCCGAGCGCCTGGACCAGCGCCTGGCCCAGAGTGATCGCGATATCTTCGACCGAGTGGTGATCGTCAATTTCGAGATCGCCGTTGCAGCTGATTTGTAAGTCGAAGAGTCCGTGTTTGGCGAAGAGATCGAGCATGTGCTCAAGGAACGGCACGCCGATGGAAACACTTGATTGCCCGCTGCCGTCGAGATTGAGTTCGACGCGGATGTCTGTTTCCTTCGTCTTGCGGTGGACAGTTGCGATTCGTGTATTAGCCACAGATTTTACGGATTGCATTCAGGATCTGGTCGTTCTCTTCGGGCTTCCCCAGGCTAAACCGGAAATAATCTCTCAACATCGGATAACCACTGACGTCACGTACGAGAATGTCGTGCTCCAGCAGCTCCGTAAAAATACGTCGTGGATCGGTGACAGATTTCACCACCATGAAGTTCCCTTTCGAACCTACAGGAGTTAAGGCGCCAAGTTTCGACAATTCTCTGAACAGTCGCTCGCGTTCGGCGATGATCACTTTCACTAGCGGGCGCAGCTCCGTGTCGTAGTGTTCCATCGCAACCTCGGCGCCGACTTGTGCAAACAGGTTCACGCTGTAAGGCAGCACTGCTTTGTGTATTTCACTCGTCAGCGCAGGCGAGGCAAGCAAGTAGCCGAGTCGCAAAGCGGCAAAGGCCATCGCCTTCGAGAACGTCCGCAACACGATCAGGTTTTCGTGTTCGTGCAACAACGGTACGACCGTGTGCTCGGAAAATTCATGATACGCCTCGTCGACTATCACCAGGCCGCGCGAGGCTTTGAGCAAGGCATTTAGAGCATCGTCTTCGAGCACGCAACCAGTCGGATTGTTTGGCGAACAGATGATAGTGACGTCAGGCTGCCGTTCTTCAATCGCTTTAAGTAATGCTTCCGTGTCGTATTGCAAGTCGTGAGTTAACGGAAGACTCTCAACCTCACCGCCGAGCACCGTTGCAATTTGCGCGTAGAGTAAAAATGTCGGCTCACAGATCAGGACGCGCTTTCCCGGGCCCATGGTCACCATTAGCGAGGCCTGGATCAGTTCATTAGAGCCATTCCCGGCGAGCACGCCGTCAGCCTTCCATCCAGCAAACGCAGCGAGCTGAGAATGCAAAGCTGCCGGAACAAACTCGGGATAGCGTGACCATTGGCGCTCGGTGAACCGCCGCAGAACTTCTTCCTTTATCCGCGCCGGCGCATCCCACGGGTTCTCGTTTTGGTTGACCTTCAGCGACGCTCGATGCGGAGCAAGCGTATATCCGCGTAACGCTCGGACCGCAGGCTTGATGGAGTTGAGAACGTCGCTCATGAATTTGGCTTTCCTTCTTTTCGAATCAAAGCAGATCTCGCATGGCCGGCGAGCCCTTCACTTTTGGCGAGTATATTCACGCTGTCGGCGACTCCGCTAAACGCCTCCGCCGAATACCGCAACAAACTCGTCCGCTTCACGAAATCATAAACTCCTAGCGCCGATGAGAATCGCGCCGTCCGTCCAGTCGGCAACACATGATTTGGACCAGCAAGGTAATCGCCCACAGCTTCAGGCGTATACCCACCGAAGAAAATCGCTCCGGAGTGTCGGATGTTCCGCGCGACAGCCTCGTCATCACTCGTCACAATCTCTACGTGCTCCGGCGCGAGTTCATTCACGAGATCACATCCGTCGGCGAGGCTGTCAACGACAACTATCGCGCCGTAATCTCTTAACGACGAAGTGACGATCTCACGCCGTGGCAGCGACCGCGCTTGACGTTCTACTTCCTCCGCCACGCTTCCCGCCAGCGACTCATCGGTTGTGATCAAAACCGCCGACGCATCTTCACCATGTTCCGCCTGGGCCAGTAAATCGGCCGCAATAAAATCAGCGCGAGCCGTCTCGTCAGCAACGATCACTACTTCAGTCGGCCCGGCGATTGAATCAATTCCCACCACTCCAAACACGAGTTTTTTAGCTGCCGCGACGTACTTGTTTCCGGGCCCGGTAATTTTATCGACGCGCGGTACAGTCTCAGTGCCAAACGCGAGTGCCGCAATCGCCTGTGCCCCGCCAACCGCAAACACCTCACTGACGTTCAATTCAACCAGTGCCGCTGCGACCGCAGGATTCTCCGCGAATGTGCGTGGCGGCGTTGTGACAACAATACGCTCGACACCGGCAACCTGTGCCGGAACAACGTTCATCACTACTGATGATGGATACGCTGCCGTTCCTCCAGGGACATACAAACCAACGCGCTCAAGAGGAGTTATGCGCTGACCTAACTGCACACCTTTACTCGGACTGATGCTCCATGATTTTTCAACCTGCCGTTCATGAAATGCTCTGACATTCGCGATCGCCTCTCGAAGTGCACGCCGCACACTTTCATCTACACCCACAGCACAGCGTTTGAGCTCGTCATTCTCGATACGCAGATGTTTCAGGTCGACGTCATCGAACCGCACCGTGTAATCGAACAAAGCCTCGTCACCGCGCGCACGCACATCATCGATGATCGATGCAACGACGCTCATCAACTCAGCATCAAGCGCCACCGATCGTGCGGCCAGACGCGGGACAAGCTCCATCTTGTTAATCCTGGGAATCACGTAAATCCTGTCTAACCAACCACTGCTTCCAGCGTCTTAACCAGTATCCCCACCTCACTGGTCTTCAATTGATAACTCGCGCGATTCACGACCAGACGGCCTGTCGATACGGCGATCTCGTCTATCACTGTCAGCCCGTTCTCACGTAGCGTGACGCCAGTCTCGACGAGGTCAACGATCATATCCGCAAGCCCCAGCGCCGGAGCGAGCTCGACTGATCCCGAAAGCTGAATAATTTCGACGGGAATGCCGCGCGAGCCAAAATGCGCACGGGCAATCTGCGAATACTTCGTCGCCACGCGAATCATTCCCTGCACCTTCGTCATGGCATCTGCATCCGCCGCCGCGACGACGATGCGACACCGCGAAATACCGAGATCGAGCGGCAACAGCAGATCGGCTTCGGACTCGAGCAACACGTCGCGTCCGACGATTCCACAATCGGCGATCCCATGTTCGACGTAAACCGGAACGTCGGCAGGCTTCACGAAGATGAACCGATACTGGCCCGTTTCGTCAATGAGCGCGAGCCGGCGCGAATTTATCGCCTCGTCGCTCACGCCGATACCGGCCTGCGCCAACAACGCCAGGGCGCTTTCCTGCATTCGTCCTTTTCCGATTGCTATCGTGATCATCAGTCTTGGTTACCGATGCGCCCAAGAACTTCCGTGAGCGCGTCCAGGTTGAGCACAAAGCCGACCGCCGGCTCTGAGCGTCCAAAGCTTCCCGTTAGACCATCGTAACGACCGCCGCGCCCGACACTCGCTCCCGCGCCGTGAACAAAAATTTTCAGGCTCAACCCGGTGTAGTAGTCGAGACTCGAAACGTCGCCGAGGTCGATCTCGAATGAATTCTCGAGACC
>JBKPPU010000193.1:0-5341 GCA_046733695.1 Acidobacteriota bacterium | reverse complement strand
GACGACGCTGCTCCGTGAACTCTTCGTCGCGACCGGTGAACGAAACCGGCTGGAACGAGAGGAACGCGATCTTCTTCGGATTGTCGAGCGCAAAACGAATGATCGAACCAACCTGATCGTTGTTGATGCCGTTCACAAGTGTCGTCACCAGCACAATCTCGACGCCGGCTTCGTGAAGATTGTTAATCGCTCGCATCTTCACGTCGAACAGATTGCCTACCTGGCGGTGGCTGTTTGCATCGTTGCCGATACCATCAAACTGCAGGTAAACGTAACGAAGGCCCGCTGCAGCAGCCTCGCGGCAGAACTCTTTGCTCTTTGCGAATTCAATACCGTTCGTGGCGGCTTGAACGCTGTTGTAACCGACTTTGCGCGAGTACTTGATCGCTTCGATGAAGTGCGGAGAGATTGACGGTTCGCCACCGGAAAACTGTACCGACATCTGGCGACGCGGTTTGATCGTGATCGCGTTGTCGAGAATCTCCTTGATCTCATCCATGCTCAATTCATGAACGAAGCCAACCTGGTTGGCGTCCATGAAGCACGGGTCACACATCATGTTGCAACGATTAGTAAGGTCGACAGTCAACACGGCGCCGCGGCCATACTTAACTGTGCTCGAACCGTGATTGTGTAGTTTCTCGTCGTTGTGCGCGTCGATATCGCGACCGGGAAACATCTTTTCGATGTGCGTGAGAAACTTGGAATCGATGGCCATCATGTCTTCGAAATGGCCGTGGGTTGGACAATCCTTGATCATCCAGATTTGGCCGTCGCGTTCAATGATCTGCGCCTTGATTTCGCCGACCTTTTCATTAATGAGAACGCTGACGTCTTTCTTGCCGCTGATGATTGCTTCGCGCGCTTCGATAACACAGTTGGGACAGAGGGAATCGGTCGTGCGTGGCCAGCCGAGTGTCGGCTTACTTTTCTGCCACGATTTCAAAAGGGGTTTTTCTGACCATTTTGGAGTAAAAGAAGGATTGGGCTTGTATTTATTTACCGACTGAATTGCGTTGAAAAGGCCTCCCGCAATGAAGGTCAATCCTCTCTCCGCATGCTTAATAGGGCGCATCGTCTCTCCGTCCGTTTTCAAAATTTTTTCGTGCCTTGGCAGACTAAGACGCACCAAGGCCGCGGACCTTAGAGCAATGGCCATACCGCGAGGGCTCAAAAGCGGTAAGCTTAACTATTTTTCAGTTTAGCTCGATTCGAATGGTTCAGGCAAGGCGCTCCGCTTGTATCTTGATGCTACACGGCCTTGGGGATCGCTGTGAGTGTAACATTTTGGCCGCCAGTTTCACGCAAAGGCGCAAAGTGAGCAAAGACCGCCAAGAATGTCTCAGCACTCTTTGTTTACTTTGCGCCTTTGCGTGAAAGTACTACTTCCCACCCATTGCGGCTCGCATGGCCGCGATAATCTGATCTGTGACCCGTTTCCTGAAGAGCTCATCGAGCTTCCCGGGCGAGAGATCAAAATCGACTGGCGACTCCTCAATTCGTTTGATGATCGTGCCCTCGGAAAATCCGGCTTCGACCATTCGAATAACGCCTTCATTGGTCAGTGTCGGCGTCTTCTCGAGCTTCGGCGCCGCACCTTCACCACCTTCTGATGACGGCTTGATGATGCGCACTGTCGCCGATCCGCCGACGCTACTGTCGTTCTGACCTCCACCGGGCACGCCGCTCGAGCGCGTCGATGATTTAGAACTCGAACCTGATCCGAAAATATTGCTCTGGCCGCCTTGCGGTTGCGAATCGCCGCCGTTCTGTTTCTTGTACTCCTTGAAGAACGGATCATCGGACCATTCATCTTCCTTCAGGTAAACGGTTCCCATCTGAGCCGACAACATCGCGACGATGATGTTCTCATTAACACCGTTGCGCTTCAGCTCGATGAGATGCTCAGTATCAAGATCAAAATTGGCAGGCCGATTGTTGATGATGGTGATGATAGTCTTTTCTTTGAAGCCCGCTTTGACCAGCTTCACGACTGCCACATTCGTTAATGGTCCCTCCGGCTGCTGGGCGTTCACGCCAACCGCCAGTATGAGACATAAGTAAGTGAGCAGAATTCCCTTCATGATTATCTTTCGCCTGCGTCTTTGGCCGCAGTCGGGGCTGTGGGTTTCTTTGTGCGCGCAATGTTGCGCTTGTAGCGATAACTGATCTTCTTGACGTAGTTGCGAGTCTCTTTGTACGGCGGCACCTTATTACCGAACTTCGCTACGGCGCCCTCACCGGCATTGTAACTCGCGAGAACGAGATCGACGCGATTATTGAAACGATTCAACAGCTCGCGCAGGTACCGCGTACCACCCGAAATGTTTTGCGCCGCATCGTGCGGTCTTCGCACACCAAAACGCGCGGCAGTTCCCGGCATCAATTGCATCAGACCACGCGCGCCTTTCGGTGAAACCACGTGCGTGTTGAAATGCGACTCCTGCTCCATCACAAGAAATATCAGATATGGATCGACTCCATACTTGTTGCCGTTCTGACGGATCAAACTGTCGAGTCCGGCTCTGCCAGTGCTCCAACCGCTTGCTTTCTTTCCTGTCTGCGCTACCGTCGCCGCATCTTCAACTTCAATCCGATCGACACGAGCCGCCTCGATAAAGATCGACATCGACCCACGCTTGTACCAAACACCCGCTGGTGATTGGCTCGCACTGTCAGCCTCGACACGCGCGCCACCCTTTAAATAGATCCAGGCTGGTTGGTCGTACACGCCGTTATTTGATGGCGTCTTCGCAACAACTTCCGACACTTCGAAATGATCGTCATCGTTGGTGCTCTCCGCCGGCTTAGGCGCGGCCGTCGTGTCGATTCGCTCGATCTTCTTTACCTTTTCTTTTGCCAGCAGGTGACTGAGGCCACCCTGGCGGTACCAAACTCCCTGCGGCGATTCCCACGCGTCATCGACAGTCATGTACGAACCGTCGGCAAGCTTCAGTTTGACCTGCGTTTGAGCAACGGCCGAGCTCGTACATACGAGAACGAGCAGAAGCCACAGATAAAACGGATTTTTGACTGATTTGATCATTAGAGTTCGAGTGGGTCAGCCAAGGTACGCTCGATCATGGTTTCTGTCGTCTGCACGGGCGCGAACGAGTGTGACGTTCCGAAGTAATTGCGCCAGGCGATGTCGACAATGTGCGGTGTAAGTTGCGTGTTCTTACCTTCGAACCGGCAAATATCTGTGGCGCGATCGAGAATGTCACGCGGTTCGCAACCTTTCATCTGCCTGTGCTCCACACGATATTTCGTCAGAATGTGGTCCAACACCGGCTGCTCGACCGCAATTCCTCGGCGGTCAGCTTGCTGTTTGAAGATTGCCGTATACGCTGCCGGTGTGGGTGGTTCGACGCGCGCGCGATATCCCATGCGTCGCAGAAACGCCTGGTCGGCGAGATCTTTCTCATCAAGGTTCGTAGAAAAGACGACGAGCTGTTCAAACGGAACTTCGATCTTCTTTCCGGTGTGCAGCGCGAGATAATCCACACGTCGTTCCAGTGGCACGATCCAACGATTCAAAAGATCCTGCGGTGCGACTCGCTGGCGACCAAAGTCGTCGATAACCAGCGTTCCACCGTTTGATTTCATCTGAAACGGCGCTTCGTAGAACTTCGCTGCTTCGCTCCATGTTAGGTCGGCGTTCTCCAACGTCAACTCACCGCCAACGACGACGAGCGGCCGGTGAATCAACACCCAGCGATGGTCGTGGTCGATCGGAGTGTCTTCCTTTGGCATGGGTTCATGACAATGCCCATCGAAGACGCGAATGATCTGACCATCAATCTCAACCGCATATGGAATCCAAATGCCCCCCGCTAATGCTCCATTGATGCGCTCCGCGACAGCTGTCTTACCGGTGCCAGGCAATCCGGTGAGAAACAGTGAGCGGCGCGAATTGATAACACAACCAAGTGTTTGCAGCAGCGACTCGGGAAGCACGAGGTCATGAAACGCCTGTCGCACAGTCTCCATGTCCGCGGTGTTCGACGGAATCGACTGCAGTTTCATCATGTGTGAGTAGTCGCGCAGTGAGACCGGTGCCGGTCCAACATAACCGCTAATGGACAATAACCGCGCCAATCGATCCCAGCCGTGATCCAGCATCGCGTAGCGTGTCGAACCGATTGCCGACTGCATCTTCACTTCGATCAGCTTTTCGCGGTACAGCTGTTGGAGCAGATCCTCGGTCAGCGTCCGCGGCAGGTTGATGCGTTCGGAAACTGCGACGGTGGTCGGCTCGGGCAGCATGGCGACGTGCTTTAGTGCGAGATCGCAGAGGAACTGTTCGGAGATGCCGGTGTCGGCAATCTCCTCGGGCAGCGGTGGTCCCATGCTCTCGATTTCCGCGCGGGTCAGAATTGCGGTGTGCGACATGTCTTTTCCTCTGATAGGACAATATAGGTCGTATAGGCCATGTAGGACCTATTTGCCTGTGTTGTTGGCGCCGTTGTTGGAAGCCAACGCAAGGGCTGATTTTGCAGCTTCCGATTCCATGGCTCGGCCTACGCGCTGGTAGAGATCGGCCAGGCGGCGAAGAGCGAGGGTGTTGTTGGGATCGATCGTACGTGCTGCTTCGTAGTAACGAATCGCGTCGTCTTCACGACCGAAGCGCTCGAGCATCTTGGCGGTGTTGAGATTGCCATTCAACGGACCAGTAGCCCGTGCGAACGCCTTGTAAGCTTCATCGATCTTGCCCAGACGGCAATAGGCCAGTCCGAGATTGTTCAGAATGCGTTCGTCAGTTGGCGCGAGTTTCGCCGCGCGCTTCAAACGATCGATGGCGGCGCGATAGTTACCGTTTTGATAGAGCGAGAAGCCGAGATTGTTGAGCGTATCGGCATCCTCAGTCATCTTCACTGCACGTTCAAACGAGTCGCGTGCGCGATCTGCGAATCCCTTCTTGTCGTATGCGACACCAAGAAGATTGTGGGCTTCAGTCAGTTTGGGATCGAGCGAAGTAGCCATCGAGAGCTCGCTGATGGCGTCGTTATAATTTCCTTCCAAAAGGTACTCGCGGCCGGCTTCGAGGTGCTCTTGTGCTGAAGCGGACGACGTGTCGCGCTTGGTGCCCTGGTGGCGTGCATCCTCAATCTTCTCGACGCCCGCACTCTCGAACCGTTGCGCGTCTTTCTCTCTCATGCGGTAGACTTTGTTCTGCTCATCACCACCGCCAAACATTTTTCCAAACAGCTTGAACGGCGCTGCCAAAACTTTGACGACTTTGTTTCCACCCTTTTTCTTTGGCTGATCGACACCCGCTTCAGAACCTGAATCTTCCAGGACGATCGCATCCGGATCACCCTCACGCTGGATCGTGGAAGCA